>SKLB01000282.1 GCA_007123465.1 Spirochaetales bacterium | reverse complement strand
TCCTGCTCCAGCCGCTTGATGCGGCGGCTCAGCGCCGACGCCGAAATATTGCAGCGCGTGCTCGAGCGTCCGAAGTTCAGCGTCTGGTAGAGATCGAGAAAGTACTCGAGATCCTCGTGTTGCATAGAACGCATCATTATATGCCAAATAAATCACTTCACGCAACACCGCTGGCATAGTATGATACAGCCACAACGGTAAAACAATCCGGAGGAAGATATGAAATTCGATTTCACTACCCGCGTGTTCAAGAAAGAACGAATCACCCTCGCCGACACCGAAGAATACATCGTGCGCGGCGGCCGTGACCTGTTTCCACTCTTGCCTCAGGCCTTTGAAGGCATCAAGCAGATCGGCGTGATCGGCTGGGGCTCACAGGGTCCGGCACAGGCGCAGAACCTGCGCGACTCGCTCGAGGGCAGCAAGATCAAGGTCGTGATCGGGCTGCGGCAGGGAAGCAGCTCCTGGCAGAAGGCCGAAGCAGCCGGCTTCAGCGCTGCATCCGGCACGCTCGACGAGATGATGAAGGTTGTGCGCGAGTCAGACCTGGTCATCCTGCTGATCTCGGATGCCGCGCAGGCCGAGCTTTATCGAGACATATTTGCCGAACTCAAGCCCGGTGCCACCCTGGGGCTGTCGCACGGGTTTCTGCTCGGTTATATGCGCACTCGTGGCCACAGCTTCCCGGAGAACATCAACGTTATCGGCGTCTGCCCCAAGGGGATGGGTCCATCGGTGCGCCGCCTCTACGAGCAGGGCCGCGAAACCAACGGCGCGGGCATCAATACCAGTTTTGCCGTTGAGCAGGATATCGACGGTAAGGCAACCGACTACGCCATCGGCTGGTCTGTGGCGCTGGGAGCCCCGTTTTCGTTTATGACCAGCCTCGAGATGGAGTACCGCTCGGATATTTTTGGCGAACGCGGCATCCTGCTGGGCGCGGTGCACGGTGTAGTCGAACGACTCTACCTGCGTTACCGCGAGCAGGGCATGGACGCCGAGCGTGCGTTTGCCGAGACCGTTGAGTGCATCACCGGGCCGGTCTCCAGGACCATCTCGCACAAGGGAATCCTGGCGGTCTACCAGGAACTTGGCGAAAAGGACAGGAAACTGTTTGAAGCCGCCTACTGCGCCGCCTACCCGGCAGCCAGGGAGATTCTGGTCGAGTGTTATCAGGAGGTCAGCTCTGGTAATGAGATCCGCTCGGTTGTGCTGGCCGGTGAGCGCATGAGAGACTATCCGATGGGCACCATCGACAACACACCGATGTGGAAGACCGGCGAAAAGGTGCGCGCCGCACGCGAGGAAGCCAGAATTCCGCTGAACCCCACTACCGCCGGCGTCTACGTTGCCACCATGATGGCCCAGATCGACGTGCTGCTGCAGAACGGCCACGTCTATTCGGAAATTGTCAATGAGTCGGTAATCGAAGCGGTGGATTCGCTCAACCCCTACATGCACTACAAGGGGGTAGCGTACATGGTGGACAACTGTTCAATCACGGCGCGGCTGGGCTCGCGCAAGTGGGCACCGCGGTTTGACTACCATCTCTACCAGGTTGCCTTTCCGATTCTGGACAGCGACAGCGGTGACCGCTCGCTGATAGATGCGTTCAAGCAGCACCCGGTGCACGGACCGGTCGGCGTACTCGCCGAGCTTCGGCCGAGCGTCGATATCTCGGTACAGGGCTGAGCGCGGCGAGGTTACCAGCTGCGCTCAGGTGGCGCACGCCTTGACCGCCTCTACCAGCAGCCTGCCCGATTGCGGGTAGAGCCAGGTCTGGAAACTGCAGCCCGGCGCCAGAAGAAACCGGGTCTTGCCTCCGAGCTCGATGCCCTCCAGCGCGTTGCGCACCGCGTCGGCCGGCGTGACGCGCGTCATGCGATTTTTGTCCAGTCCGGCCATGATCGTGCCGCCGAACTTCTGGCGCAGTTCGGGCATCGACGGATTGGACGAATCGCGGTCTTCGTAGGAAATGACGTCCATCGGAATATCGAGAATATCGTCGACGTAGATACCGTAGTCGTGGATGTGGGCGGTGTTCATGATCGCCGAGCCCGCAATCTCGTTGAAGATACGCTTGACGAAGGGCTTGGCGAAGGTGAGGTACTGCTCACGCGGCATCTGTTTGCTGGCACCGAAGGTCGAGACAAACACCCCGGCGCAGCCGCGTTTGATGGCCTGCCTGCAGTACGCGATAGTATCTTCGGTTATTACGTCGAGCGCGGCCAGAACTGCGTCGGGACACTCCTGGATCAGCCGCGGCAGATGTTCTCCGGCGAGGTTGCGCAGCAGAATCTGCCACGGGTCAAAGATGGTATCGATAAAATAGGCTTCACCGTCGAGCTCGCGTGCCAGTATATCGATGGCGCGCAGTTGCTGGTTCCAGTCGCTCGACGCGATATCGAGCGGCTTGATTCTACCGAGGTCGGCCGCGTTGGTGACCTCGGTGAGCCCCTGCGGCATCGGGTAGTAGTAGTCGTTCATCAGTTTGAGAAAATCCAGATCGTAATAGCGCAGGAACTCGAGTGAAAGCTCGGCAATTCGTTCACCGGGAGCGTGCTGCACCCCGAAGTGATACCAGAACGATACCGGCGGCCTGTCTACATCTGTGCCCGTCAATGTCAGATCTACGCGCTCGATCTTGGTCATATCAGCGACATTGTGTCACAGCCGAACAGTCTTGAGAACCCCGCTGATCTACGCAGGCGATCATAACTCGGCTACCATCTGAGGCAGCCGGATGATCCGGCGCTCGTCTACGCTGAGAGGAACCACGCAACCGGGCCCAATGATCAACCGGCGATCGGCAACCTGCTCGACCGCGTCGCGCAGTTCGCGTGCTACATCGTCGTCGCTGCGGTGCAGAAGCGTA
>SKLB01000031.1 GCA_007123465.1 Spirochaetales bacterium | reverse complement strand
GAAGCACTGCGGGAACTGGTCGTCGGGTTTCTGGTTTCCGAGGGGCTGGTGCGCCGCCTCGAGGACATCGACGCTATTGAGATTTCACAGGCCGGCGGCGAAGCCTCGGTTACTCTGAACCGGAGTTCGGACCTGCCGCTGCAGCTGTACGGACGGCGTACAATAAACACCGGCTGCGACAGTCCACCGCTGTTCCCACGGACTCTGGATTCACTCCGTTCACGCGCCCTGCCGGCCAGTCGGCCGATTACCGTTGCTTCGCTGTCGCAGGCAATGCAGCAGTTGCATCACCGGTCTCAGCTGTTCGAGAAGAGCGGCGGCGTGCACAGTGCCGCACTCTGCCGCGACGGTGAAATACTGTTCTTCCGTGAGGACGTCGGCCGTCACAACGCGGTGGACAAGGTTGCCGGAGAGGCGGTACTCAACAGCGTAATACGCAGCGAATGCGCCCTGCTCTGCTCGGGGCGGATCTCCACCGACCTTATCACCAAAGCCGCAATTCACGGCATACCGATTGTAGCCTCGCGCTCGGCACCCACCGGGCGTGCGGTCGAGATTGCCCGCTCGCTTGACGTGGGGCTGGCCGGTTTTGTCAGGGGCCGCCGCATGAACATATACGCCGCTATCGAGCGCTTCGACCTGTGTTTATCAGACCAGCGTGAGGCCGGGTCGTGACGCCGTCTTCACCTCGCAGCGTACCGCTGAGCGCCGCGGTAATTGCCGGCGGGGCCAACTCGCGCATGGGTAGCCCCAAGGGGCTGCTCGAGATCGCCGGAAAGCCGCTGCTTACGCGGGTGGTCGATACCCTGAGCGTGATCAGTCAAGACCTGATCTGCGTTACCTGCCGCCCGGATGAATACCCGTTCGAATACCAGCGGCTGCGCTTCGTTCCCGACTACCGCGGCGTACCACAGGGGCCTTTGTCAGGCATCATGGGCGCACTGGCCGCCACGCGCCACAACCTCTGCGTTGCAGTAGCGGTCGATATGCCGTTTCTGTCCGCTGAACTGTTGCGTCATCTGGCGCAGCTGGCCGACGGTTTCGATGTTGTGCTGCCGATTATCGAAAGCGACCGTCCGGAATGCCTGCACGCGGTTTACCGCAAGACCTGCCTTGCACCCGGGACCGAGGCTTTGAATAGCGGACGGCGCAAGGTAACCAGCTTCTTTGACACTGTCCGCGTCCGGCGCGTCACGGCTGCAGAACTTCGTGCTATTGATCCAGAGCTGACGAGCTTTGAGAATATCAACACACCTTTGGACCTTGCATTGGCACTGTCACCGCAGCAACGGGAACAAAACGTGGTGGCGGGGAGCGAATATCCCCGGCGCAACACTAACCGACCAGAATCTGCAACAGCTCGGCGTCATCGCCGGCCTTGAGAATTTTCTTGCGAATATCGGCCTCTTTGAGTAACCGGCTGATGTCGGCCAGAAACTGCACGTGGGGGCCGGTACCCCGCGGCGGCGAGAGTGTCATGACAAAAATTCGTGAAGGTTTGCGATCCAGGTTCTCAAAATCGATCTTACGCCTGGATATACCCACTGCGGCAATCATCTCGTCGACGGCCTCGGTCTTGGCGTGCGGTATGGCAATCCCGTTCTCCATTCCGGTGGACATAGCGGCCTCGTGATCCAGCAGGTCACGCAGCGCCAGCTCGCGGTCTTTGACCTTACCGGAATTGCACAGCAGATCCAGCATGGCGGCGATGATCTCGTTCTTGTCTCGACCGGGCAGATCGGTTGTAACCACGTCGATGGTGAGCGTTTCTTTCAGCATGGCGCCAGAATAGGCACCGCGCGTCGGCCTGTCAAGCTTACACGGTCCACCATGTGTAGCCCATCAGGCCGACAAAAAAGAGCGTCAGCAGCACCGTTATCTGGTTGAAACTGACCTTGAACGTGCGCACGCGTAACAAAAACCCGCCGATGCGCTTCACAATCAGCAGGTACGCGGCTACCGCAATCACCAGTGTCAGAACAAACGTGACGATCTTCTCCAGTCCCAGAGCTCCCGCGGCCGAATACTGTGGTCCGTACACCAGCGCCACGGTGGGACCGCCAAACAGACCACCGGCAAGACAGGCCAGCCCGAACAACAGCGAGATACCCGCAACGTACGGATCACGCTGCGGTTTGACCGTAGCCGCCGGCTTGCCGAACAGGATCACCGAGTACTTCACAAAACTGAGCGTTGTACCCAGATTAATCAGAAACATGCCGATCCCGCCCAGGTCACCCTGCAGCCCCTGCTGAATGAAGTACTTGGAAATGCTGCCGTTGAAGAACGGCGCACCGGTTATGCCCAGAACACCGGCCAGGGTACCAATACCGATAGCCGGCATATGGCGCAGCACTCCGCGTATTTCGGCGTAGGAGCGGCTGCCGTACTCTTCGATGATGATCCCCGCGGTAAGGAAGAGCAGCCCCTTGAACAGCGCGTGGTTGACGATGTGATACATTCCGCCCCAGAACGCAACCTCGGAACCAAGATGAAGGCCCATCACAATCAATCCGACCTGGCTGACAGTGTGGTAGGCCAGAATCAGCTTGATATCCTTCTGCGCAATGGCAAGCAGAAAGCCCACAACCGAGGTCACAAACCCCAGCAGCATGAAGAACGGCGCAGCATCGATGACCGGCGAGAAGGTCTGTGATATGCGGACCAACAGGTAGACCCCTGCTTTGACCTGAACGCCCGAGAGCACCGCTGAGACAATCGATGGTGCGCTTGGCGCGCCGTGCGCGCGCGGCAGCCAGCTGAACAGCGGAAACAGCGCGGCCTTCACCGCAATAGAGGTCATAATCAGCGCATAGGGTACAACCGCCGCGCGTGGGTTTCCCATGTGCGCCAACCGTTGGTGCAACCCCGCGAGATCCAGAACCCCGGTCATCCGGTAGAGGTAGCCGATACCCAGCAGCATGAACGCCATTGCGATGAAGTTCATCATCAGATAGAGCATGGCATCGTAAACCGACTGCTTGTCCTGCTTGTACATGATCAGAATAGCGATGAGCAGCATTCCCAGCTCGATCAGCACATAGATGTTGAACAGATCCCCACTGAGAAAGACCGCGATCAGCGCTGACTCGAGCAGCACAAACAGGAACAGGAACGTCTTGTCCAGATAGTCGGCACGGGTGCTGAACAGAAAGGTAGCGGCGAAGAACAGCGCAGTCAGTACTACCAGCGGCGCAGAATAGAGATCAGCCACCAGCTTGATAGCGATCCAGTCAGGCCAGTCAGCCATGCGCTGCACGATCTCTCCGCTCCAGCGAACATCTCTGAAGATCGAAAGCGCAATCAGAACAACCCCGACGTTCACCACAAACAGCAGCTGGTGATAGGTACGCTTGGGCAGGAAAAAACCCGCGGCGCCGGCGATCATCGGTAGCAGTACCAGAAGATGAAGCGGAATCGAGAGTGTCATACTACTTTTCCAGCCGCCGGATAAGGATATTCCAGTCCGCGGTGCCGTATCGATACGCTACGCGCATATACATTGCCAGGCACATCGCTATGACCGACACACCAATCACAATTGCGGTAATCATCAGCGCCTGCGGAACCGGATCGGCCATCTGTACCGCCGGGGTTGACGAGATCGGCGGTTTGGCGTCGGCCGGGTGATTGGCCAGCATGAAGAAGGTGATTGCACCCAGATCCATGATTCCAACCGACATGATAGTCTTGATGATGTTACGCTGACTCATAGCGCCGTAAAGCCCCAGAAAAAACAGCGCTACCGCCAGGTCAGCCATCTGCAGCTGGGCTATAAACGCCACGTCTTGCCTACTCCCTGGAAGAACGCGAACCGCAGTACTGCCACGCCTAGTCCAAACCCGACCTGAACACCGATCAGCACATCCATTGTGGTAAGGTAGAGTCCGCGATAATGCGGAAAACGTGCCACCAGGCCGGTGAACAGCAATACCGTCGGCGCAATCAGGATCAGTGAAAGAAAGACGCGCTGGATAGCGTGCAATACTTCGGTGTCAGTGTCCTCGACCGGATACACCACGTAGCGCGCCACAAACAGCGAGGCCAGTACGCTCCCACCCTGGAAACCTCCCCCGGGGGTGTAGTGGCCGTTGAGGATCACGTAGAATCCAAACAGCAGCATGAAGGGATAGAGCAGGCCAACTATCAGCCGCAGAATAGTCGACTCGCTGCCGACATTGGTATCACTCACGGCTGTGCTCCTTACCCGCCTGTATGTCACTCTCGCGCGGCAGGAACTGCTTCATCCCGATTATGGCGGTCAGCAGGATCAGCGCCTCAAACATGGTATCGTACATGCGGTAGTTGAGCAGAATCGCCGCTACTGCGTTCCTGGCGTGGGTATCCTCTTCAAAGTTGTGAATCATGTACTCATACATCAGCGGCTCGAGTTCGACGCGATTTCTGTTGGTCACAACGGTCACTACCACAAACACCGTTAGTACCAGCAGTGCCGACGCTATCATTCTCATACCACACCTTCCTCAGAATGGCGTACAAACCGGATTGCCGAGCCGCTCCCGTGCATCTGCACCATCATCTCCAGCTCCAGCATCGCGTAGCTTTCGTCGTCGGTGAACGCAGCAAACCCCTCGCCATCCTCGGCAACAATCAGGTCGTACGCAGGATCGTTCAGAGCTTCATCAAGCGCCGAGGATACAAACACAATCTGGACTTCGAACTCGCGCAGCAGAAAGAACTGCCTGATCTCACGCAGTGCTTTGCTGCGCTCCACGTGAGATATGTAGCTGTCGCTGAGATGATCCCGCTGCTGCTCGTTGACAACCCCGATGGTATAGACGCGGTTGCGCTTGAGCGCCGCCAGATAGAGCAGCGTTACCAGGCCGCTGCCGATCACCGCCTCGGCAATCGCAAGCTCCGGCGCCGCGTAGAGCAGGTAGAGGAACGCAGCCAGCAGCGAGAATACCGCCAGGTAGATAATTGCCAGCCGCAACACATTGCTGTGGATCGCCAGCGCCGCAAAGACCCCCATCAACAGAATGGTTGCTACCTCAACCACCGGCTTGCCTCGTCACGGTTGCGGTGCGCGCCCGATAGCCGCTGACCCAAGCCGACCGCGCGATTGCGTGCGCGCTGACCGAAACGGTCAGAAGCTCGAACAACAGAATAATCGCCAGCTTGACGGTGGCCGCCGACAATCCGCTCAGCACCATTGCCCCACCGATCACCGTCACAAATCCCATCGCTTCGACCTTGGACGTGACAACCAGGCGGGCGTAGAAGCTGTTAAGCCGCAGCACCGTGTAGACCCCAAACGCGGTAATCAGCAATCCGAGAAATATGATCGCCTGGCCGACTATCTGCTGCATTGCGTCTCCTGCCCCACCTTACAAAACACCTCGCCGCTCAACAAACCGCGACAGCAGCACCGTCACCAGAAATCCCAGGATAGCAAACAACAGCGCCAGGTCGAGAATGTAGCTTTCGGAGATCGACAGCGAGACCATCACTACGCCGAGCGTAATCTTGCTGGCTCCAAGCCCGATACCCAGCAGTCGATCCCAGATGGTCGGCCCGATTACAACCCTGACCAGGCTACCGACAGTGGAGAGCCCGATGAGCACGAGCGCGAGCGAATAGAAGTTCATTACGCCTCTCTCCGGTTGATTGTCTTACCGGTGAAGACGCGCTCAAACCGTCCCTTGATTATTTCGGCCGCCTCGTGGGGATCGGAGGTCAGGCATTCGATCCACACCACCTTGAAGTTGCCCGGGTGATAATCGATTGTAACGGTGCCGGGCGTCAGCGTGATTGCGTTGGCAACCAGCACACCGCAAAACGGATTCGTGATGTCGGTGGGCAGATCCACCACACCAACGTCGATCCTGCCGCGCACGGTAACGTACATCGCGTGGATACCTGAGCGGAAGATCTCAACAATCAGCACAAGAATGTAGTGCAGAACCTTCAACGGGTGTAGCCTGAACACGTCCTGATAGCGAGCCTTGAGCAGATAGCGATTGGTCAGCAGCAGAACACCCAGCGAGAGAAGCGCGCCTTCTACCAGCGTAGCGCGGGTATACGACTCATTCCAGATTGCCCACACCAGAGTGCAGAGCAGCCACACTATGAGAAACCCGGGGATGCTGCGATGCTCACGTTTGCTCATCGGTAACGTCTCATTCGCCGTATCGCTCCGGCCTGGATACGGCGCTACTCGGCTTATAGTGATAGCGCGTTTTCACGCCGATTGGCAAGAGGCCGGCTGCCAACTGCTTCCCGGTTACACGATAACCTGTTATCCTCCCGTGATGCATAGCGGCAGCGAGCACACCCCTGATACGTCATCCGGCCAACGCGCCCAGCTGAGCGTTTTTGCCATGACCTTTCTCTACGCCCTTTCGGTGACCATGATAGGTCCGCTGATGCCCCTGATCATCGAAAGCTTCGAGCTGCGCCTGTCGGTAGCCGGGCTACTGGTTTCATTTCAGCAGCTCGGTGGGATCATGGCAATTGTAGCCAGCGCGCTGTTTGCCGACCGAACGCGCAAGCCGCTGCTGATTGCCGGCGGCTTCCTGGTCTACAGCGTCAGCCTCTTCTCGGCCGGCGCAGCGCTGAACTACATCATTCTGGCTGCGTCCTTCTTCGCTATCGGTGCCAGCAGCAGGCTGTTTGACGCCGTAGCCAATGCCGACACCGCTCAGTGGAACCCCCACCGCAGCGCGCTGCATGTCAGCCTGCTGCACACCAGCTTTGCGGTAGGCGCGCTGGTAGGTCCGCTCTACGTCAGTACACTGGTTGAAGCCGGTCTGCAGTGGCGCGGAGCCTTTTTCGGACTCGCAGCAGCCGCGGCGCTGGCGGTTGCGGTCTACGTTACCCGCAGCCACTTCCGGCGCAAGATTTCGGCAACCGCGGTCGTCAAGGCAGGCAGCGTTGCAGCGGTTCTGCGCGCGCCGCGGATGTGGATTGCCTGCGCGGTTATGCTGTTCTACGTCGGGCACCAGGCCGGTTTCTCGGTCTGGCTGCCGATGTACCTGCAGACCAGTCTAGGAGCACCGGCGCGCATGGGCGCCGCAGCGGTGTCACTGTACTGGTTTGGCATCATCGTCGGCCGCCTGCTGGCAGCTCGGCTTGCCGCTCGCGTCAGCATCAAGCGTCAGCTGTGGGCCGGTGGATTGGCCGGCGGTCTGGTGCTGCTACTGACCTTCGCTACGCGAAACCCGCAGTTTCTGACCGCCGGGGCTCTGCTTGCAGGCGTTGCAAGCGGCGGAGTGATCCCCAACCTGGTGACACTCTGTTGCGGCTGGTTTGCCGACAATACCGCCACGGCATCATCGATGCTGTTTCTGATGGCCTCGGTCGGGCACATGGTCTCGCCGTGGCTGATAGCTGTGATCACCGAGGTATCCAGCTTTGATATCGGATTCACGCTGCCGATCGCGGCGCTGGGACTGGTTGGCGCCGTCGCGCTTGCTCTGCCGCGGCGCTGATAGCTATATTTCGTGCATGCGAGGTTCCACTATGACGCAAAAAGTCTTGATTTACGGCGCGGCGGGGGCCGTGGGAGCAGCTACGGCGCGGCTTCTGAGCGAGCAGGGCTACCAACTGCACCTGGTTGGCCGCAATCAGGAACGCATTGAAGCCGTTGCCCATGAACTAAAAGCCGGCTACACGGTTGCCGACGTTAGCGACAGTAACGCGTTTGCCCGGGTAGCCGAACAGGCCGGCTCCCCGCTGGCCGGGTTGGTTTACGCGGTTGGCACTATCACTCTTCGCAGCCTGCAGCGGTTCAGCGAGCAGGACTTCATCGATGATTTCAGAGTCAACGCGGCCGGCGCGGCACTGGCGATTCAGGCAGTGCTTCCAGCGCTGAAGAAAAACAGCGCAACCGCTTCGGTTCTGCTCTATTCCACCGTTGCCGCTTCCCAGGGCTTCACTTTTCACGCGTCCACCGCGATGGCAAAGGCCGCGGTAAACGGGCTAACCCTTTCGTTAGCCGCAGAACTGGCGCCGCGGGTACGCGTCAACGCCATCGCTCCGTCATTGATGCGCACACCCCTGGCCGAAGGGCTGCTGTCCAACAAGCAGATGGCTGACTCGATCGCTAAAATGCACGCGCTGCAGCGCCTGGGAACCGCAGACGACGTGGCGGCGCTCAGCGCGTTTCTGCTCTCGCCGCAGGCCGACTGGATCACCGGACAGATTTTGGGAGTTGACGGCGGTCGCTCGACGCTTCGAACCAACACGTAACCCGGCAAAGCGCAGCGCGTTTGCGGCTACTGCCGTCATATGCTATAATGACCTATTGTCGCAAAGTCGTGCGTCCACTGGAGGGCGTGATCCTGCCAGCGCACCGCTGCGGGACTGGTTTGAGCGGCCGGCTGGTCGCAGCAAGAATCGGTACTCAACACTCACAGCGGTGCCCCCAGGGGCGTTTAGCACGGGGCGCAAGAAGGAGTGTCGATGATCCGATTCAAAGATGTAACCAAGCGCTATCCAGGAATGGCCCGCCCTGCGGTTGACGGACTCACTCTGGAAGTCAACGAAGGCGAGACCTGCGTCTTCGTCGGCCCGTCCGGTTGTGGTAAGACAACCACGCTGAAGATGGTCAACCGGATCTTTGAGGCAACGTCGGGCGATATCTTCGTTAACGGCGAGAACATCCTCTCGCAAGACCAGGACACGTTGCGCCAGGGGATCGGTTACGTAATCCAGAAAACCGGGTTATTCCCGCACTACACGGTTTTTGAGAACGTTGCCACCGTACCACGCCTTCTGGGCTGGGACGACCAGCGCATCAACAGCCGGGTGTACGAGTTGCTGCGGTTGGTTGGCCTCGATCCCGCGGAAAACGCCCCCAAATACCCGCGCGAGCTCTCCGGGGGCCAGAGCCAGCGCGTCGGAGTTGCGCGAGCCCTGGCCGCCGACCCGCCGGTCATGCTGATGGATGAACCGTTTGGCGCGGTTGATCCGATAACGCGCACGCAGCTGCAAAACGAGTTTCTGACACTGCAGCAGAAGGTCCGCAAGACGATCTGCTTTGTTACTCACGACATAGACGAAGCGATCAAGATGGGTAATCGGATTGCCATCATAAATAACGGCCGTCTGGTACAGTACGATACCCCCGAGAAACTGCTGCTGGCGCCTGCCGATGATTTTGTGGCCGAGTTCATCGGCAGTGACCGGTCGCTGAAGGTTCTGAGCCTGTTACCAGTCCCCAAGGTACTCAAACGGCAGTTCCGCGTTGTCAAAGAGACTGCAGAACTGGAGTCCGTGCGAGCGTCGTTTGACGCTTCCGAGCGCAACCGTATGGTGATCGAAGACGAGCACTCTAACGTGGTAGGCTACGTAACCCGCAACGACGCAGAGAAGGCCGACAGCGCGCGCGGCTGGAACCGCTTTATCAAGCCATTCCCCGCCACCCTGCCGCCGGAGGCAACACTGCGCGATGCGCTGGCGGTAATGCTGCAGCACGACGTAGGCGCCATTCCGGTAATGGAGCACACGCACAAGTTTCTCGGCATGGTCTACCTCGACGACATCCGCTCCTACGTTGGCGAGGCCTACCAGGAGAGCGATCCCGAACCGGCCGGCGAAGGGGCCCCGTCGTGAGATCGCTGCGTTACTTTGTCAACAATACTGACCGGATTCTCGGATACATTGGAGAACACGCCGTTCTTATTCTCATGGCGGTTGTGATGGCGGTACTGGTGTGGGTAAGCGTGGGTATCCTGATCCGCAACAACCGGCGTATGGCACGCGGAGTTCTGGGAATCGCCAGTCTGATCATGTCGGTACCGAGTGTTGCGCTCTACGGCATCCTGGTGACGGTTCCCGGACTGGGCTTGAGCAGACAGAGCGCCGTGCTGGCGCTGGTTCTCTACGCCATGCTGCCGATTATCCGTAACGTCTACGTCGCTCTCAATGGAGTGGATGCCGCAATCATGGAAAACGCCCGCGGCATGGGCATGCCACCACGCCGGATTCTCTTCCGCGTGCAGTTGCCGCTGGCCACACCGGTTATTCTGGCCGGGGTACGAGTCTCGGTTGTGATGATGGTAGGGATTGCAACGCTGGCGGTCTTTATTGGAGAGCGTAATCTCGGCGTGCTGATCCAGCAGGGGCTGGTCAGAACGCGGCCGGACATGATCATCGTAGGCGCAGTACTGGTATCGGCGTTTGCTATTGGAATCGACTATCTGTTCTCCAAGCTGGAGCGCCTGCTGGTGTCACCGGGAATCCGGGGAGAAGCGGCATGAACTGGGAACGTCTGATTGAGGTGGTACGCCAGGAAGGACTGCAGCTGACCGCCCAGCACCTGGAGCTGGTCGGGATCTCACTCTCTATTGCAATTGTCGTTGCGATTCCAGTCGGCATCCTTGTCACGCGGCCACCGTTCAACAAGTGGTCACTGCAGATACTCGCCTTCCTGAACACCGCGCAGGGCGTGCCCAGTCTGGCGGTAGTCGCTATCTTCCTGCCGATCATGGGTATCGGCCGCGTTCCGAGCCTTTTCGCGCTGACCATCTACGCGCTGCTCCCGATTGCGCGCAATGTGATTGCCGGCATCGAGGGTGTAGACCCGGACGTGCTCGAAGCTGCACGTGGCATGGGAATGTCCCGCGGGCGGGTTCTGACTCGCATTGAGCTGCCGCTGGCCCTGCCCGTGATTATTGCCGGGATACAGACGTCGGCCGTCCTGACCGTGGGAACCGCCACCCTGGCCCACCTGATAGCCGGAGGAGGCCTCGGGAGACTGATCTTCTCCGGTATTTCGATGCACCGTCCTGACTATATTATTGCGGGATCGCTGATGACTGCAGCGCTCGCAATTTTGATTGACCAGGTCATTGGCCTGATTCACCGCTGGATATCTGCCAGGTTTTCGGGGTGAAGCCACACACAAATGGAGGTCTTTTATG
>SKLB01000101.1 GCA_007123465.1 Spirochaetales bacterium | reverse complement strand
GAATGGCCGGGACGCTGGAGATACTGGGCTGCCACAAGCACCGCGGGGTTACCCCGATGGAGATATCGTTCGGTAACTCCAAGGAGTACCGCGGTCGCACACTCACGTGCATCATCCGCGATATCACCCAGCGCAAGAGCGCCGAAAGGCGGCTGCGCCAGTTGGCCTATCACGATCAACTGACCGGCCTGGGTAATCGCGACCTCTTTGACGGCGACATGCGCAGGCTGCTGGAAAGACCGGAACGATTCGAGAACGGCATGGCCGCCCTGCTATTCCTCGATCTCGACGGTTTCAAACAGGTCAACGACACCCTGGGCCACGATGCCGGTGATCGGCTACTGATCGACACCGGCGCACGATTGCGGCGCTCCCTGCGTGAGACCGACGCGGTCTACCGCTTTGGCGGAGACGAGTTTGTTGTACTGCTGGGCTTTGTCCACACCAGACGTGACGCAGCACTGGTAGCCAACAACATCCTCGGCGAGATCCGCAGACCCTACGATCTACCGGGAAGCGGAGAACTGGGTGGGCAGACCGCAACCGTTGGCGTGAGCATCGGCATAGCGCTGTTCCCGACCGACGGCACGACGATAGAAGCTGTAACGAGAGCCGCGGACCTGGCGATGTACCACGCCAAGGAGTCCGGCAAGAACCGGCTTGCGTTTTACAGCGCCGAGCTGGATGCTCGCGCACGCGAACGCTGGGAGCTCGAACAGGGCATCCGTGCAGCGCTGGCGCGTGGCGAGTTTGTACTGCACTATCAACCGATTGTGGAGGCAAACGGGACGGTGGCCGGACTGGAAGCGCTGCTGCGCTGGGACCACCCGCAGATGGGACAGGTACAGCCGGGACGCTTCATTCCGATTGCGGAAGAGACCGGCCTGATTATCCCGCTGGGGAACTGGGTCATGGAGACTGCGCTCCGCGATATCCGCTCATGGAACGCGGATGGTTATCCGGACCTCTACGTTGCCGTCAATCTGTCGCCCCGCCAGTTCGACCAACCCGACCTGGTGGAGTCTGTAAGTGGCGCGATAACCCGCAGCGGAGTGAATCCGGCTAATGTCAAGCTTGAGATCACCGAATCGTGCATCATGAGTGCCCCCAAGGCGGCGATCCTCAAAATGAACGAGCTGAAACAGCGGCATCCCGGCCTGAGCATCTCTATCGACGACTTTGGAACCGGCTACTCCTCGCTCAGCTATCTGTCTCAACTTCCGGCCGACGCAATCAAGATCGACCTGTCATTTGTGACAAACCTCTTCCAGCTCAACAACCAGAAGGTTGTCAAAGCGATCATCAATCTGGCGCATTCGATGAACCTGGCGATTGTTGCCGAGGGGGTCGAGTCCAAAGAGCAATGGGACTATTTCAACCAGCATCGCTGTGGCTCGCTGCAAGGCTACCATTTTGGCCGTGCCGTCACCCGGGAAGCTGTCCAGCAGCTGCTGCACGGCGGCCCCCTGCCGGAACAGGCTTCCGAACTGTCTACGGGTGCGGCAGTAGAATAGCGTGGATGGTGACGCCGCGTTCGGCGGCTTCAGCAAACACCATATCGCGGGTAACCCCGCCGCGCGGCCGCAGATGCGGCGGCGCGTCACCAATCAGAATTATCAGCCGCTGCGGCTGACGCCATTCGGATCGCACCAGCGCAGTGTAGAGCGCCTCGTAGACCGCTTCGGGGATGTCTCCGCCGCCACGCGCCCGCGCGCGGTCGACAAAGTGCTGCACCACGGCCATGTCATCCTGAAAGGATAGCGGTCGCACCAGATACTCGTCGTAGTAATCACGAAACAGGACCACCGCAACGCGCAGCGGATCGTGGCGCTGCATGTCGCGCAGCAGCATCGGCACCAGCTCGTTCTGCACCTCGGCAATACTGCCGCTCATGCTGGCGGTAGTATCGATTACCAGCACCAGGTCGAGTCCGCCATCGGGCAGCTCCCCGATCATGGACCTGATCGAATCGACGATTTCGTCACCGTCGGTGACGCGCACAAACTCGCCGTCGGTCTCGCGCGCAATCTCTTCGAACGCCTCGACTGCCGGCGGCAGGTACTCGATCTCGGGCTCGGCCTCGGTGCGCGGCGTTGGCTCCTCGGGGGTCGGCTGGACGGCCACGATGGTGAACGGGTTGTCGCGGAAGGCCCCCTCGTAGTTGGCAAACGGGAGCTCAAAGGTGCGGATATTGATCCAGCTGTTATCGCCCAGAAACATCTCTCCCGAGCGCGACCACGGATAGCCGTACTCCACCACGTAAGGCAAAAAGAGCTGGTAGGCCGGGCCAAAGCCTTCAACCTCGCGCACCGTTGAACTTATCAGAAAGTAGCGCCCGCGAGCCTGGGCGTTGAGGAACTCGCCGTCCAGAATGCGGCGCTCATCACCGTTGACCGGATGGTACTCCGGATTACGCAGCGCGTAGTTGGCCTCGCGCTGGTCGGGATCAACGGTTGACTCGGTAATCAGCACCGAGCCGATCTGTGGACGCGCGCGCACGTAAAGGTTGTAGCCGCCTTCGCGGCTCTGCTCAATCATCACGTCGCTATCGCGTAGTTGCAGAGGCTCGGCCGAGACAACACTCAGCGCGGCAAAAAAGAGCATCAGTGCCATCATCACGCTCTAGTATCGGCGTGGACGTGCAGCGGTATTATACCGGACTGCCCTACTCCCCAGCGCGTTCGGCCAGCTCGATCCAGCGAGCGGTCTTCTCCTCAACTGCGCTGCGCAGTTCATGATAGCGGCGGGTATCCTGCGCCAGCTGCACGGGGTCCTGAGTTGTCTGCTGAAAGCGCGTTTCCAGCTCTTCGATCTCGGCCTCCTCAACTGCAATCTCATCGGGCAGCAGCTGATACTCGCGCTGCTCGCGGAAAGTTAAGCCGCGGCTGCGTGCACGCCCGGCTGATCGAGCAGCGGTGGCGGCAGGCGGTTTCCGCCTGGGAGCGGCGGCCGCTGCAGAACTGCTTTCAGCTCGGCAGTAGTCTTCGTAGCTCCCGGAAAACAACCGGATTGATCCATCGCCGCCAAAGATGAACAGCGAATCGGTGAGACGATTCAGCAGCGCCCGATCGTGAGATACCATCAGGACACAGCCGTCAAAGTCCTCCAGGTACTGCTCCAATACGCGCAGTGTGTCGATGTCCAGGTCATTGGTGGGCTCGTCGAGCAGCAGAAAATTAGGCGCGGTTGCCAGCAGACGAATGAGGTAGAGCCGGCGAAACTCGCCGCCGGAGAGTCGAGCAAGCGGTAGCGAGAACATCGAACGCGGGAACAGAAAGCGTTCGAGAAACTGCTCGACCGAAACGGTGGTGTCCCGATCAATGCGAATGCGCTCGGCGTGGTGTTTCATGTAGTCCAGCGCGGTTAGCTCTTCATCGATCCGTGCGCCGGTCTGATCAAAATAGGCAAACACGGTGGTCTCTCCCGGCTCGACGGTGCCGCGGTCCGGCCGCGTCCGACCCGCTATCATGTCGAGGAAAGTGGACTTTCCCGATCCGTTGGGGCCGATAATTCCCACCCGTTCACCGGGTGTAAAACGGTACGAGAATCCCGAGATCACGGGGACCGAATCGTAACTCTTGGCAACGTCGTTGAGCTCCAACGCTTTCTTTCCGAGTCTGCGCTGCGCGGTCGGCAATGGCTGCATGCGCGCCTCGGGCTCTTCGCCGCTGTCGAGCAAAGCTCCGATCCGCTGCTTGCGCTGCTTGTCTTTCCCCGTCCGCGCCTTGGCGCCGCGCTGCAGCCATTCCAGTTCGGTTCTGAGTGTCGCTATCCGGTGTTGTTGGGCGCGGTCACTCTGGTTCTGCCGTTCAGCCCTGCGCTGCAGATAGGTTGAGTAGTTCCCCGGATAGCGGTAGATCCGCCGCTGGTCTATCTCCAGAATGGTGTCGCAGACTGCGTCCAGAATGTAGCGATCGTGCGTGACAAGCACAAACCCGCTTGCTGACGTCTTGAGTTGCTGCTCGAGCCAGGTCACGGTGTTGATATCGAGGTGGTTGGTGGGCTCGTCCAGTATCATCACGTCGCTGCTCAGAGCCAGACAGCGCGCAACCGCAGCCTTCTTGAGCATCCCGCCTGAAAGCGTCTGCAACTGCTGCGTTGTGTCGTGCAGACCGAGCTGGTCACAGATCGCGCGGTAGCGCTGCAGCGCCGCTGCCTGCTCCTCGGACTCATCCGCGCCGTGCCCGTCGGCGTAGAGAAACCCGGCAACTGTCATCCCGGTTACCACGCCGGGGCGCTGCGGCAGCGCGGCAAAGCGCAGGCCTCGGCTGCGCACGATCTGGCCCTCATCGGGCTCGATCTCCCCGGCCAGCATTCGCAGCAAGGTAGTCTTGCCGGATCCGTTGCGGCCGACCAGGCCGACCTTTTCTCCCTGCTCGAAACCGATTGTGACATCCTCGAACAAGGGCTCGCCGCCAACCGCTTTGCCGACAGCGCTGAGAGAAAGGATATTCACACCGCGCGCCGCTGCAGCTTGTAGTATGCTCTCATAATTGCAGAAGTCTAAACGGTAACAAACCAGCCTGCCAAGCCTGCTGTGCAGTCAAGGGCAGTCTACGGGCTGCATCTTGCGCGCCGACGGCGCCTCTGGTATAACGTTGGCTACATGAAAGTTGTGATCCTCGGCGCCGGCGCGGTAGGCTTTCAGATCGCCAAGCAGTTAATCGATAACGGTCAGGATGTGGTAGTCGTTGAAAAGGACCGCAATCAGGCCGCGTACGTCTCCAACCGCCTCGATTGCATGATCATCAACGACGCAGGCAACAACCCTAGCGTCCTCTATCAAGCCGGGTGCGAATCGGCGGACTTCTTCATTGCGGTGGCCGATTCCGACGAAGTCAACATGGTGGCCTGCGCGCTGGTACACAGTGAGTTCAGCAAGCCGCGAACGGTAGCCCGTGTGCGCAACCTGGAGTACTCCACCGCCCGCATAGCAGAGCGCGGGCTGCTTGGCATCGACTACATCGTCAACCCGGAGATTGAAGCCGCGCGCGCGATTATCCAGAGCATCGAGCGCGGCGCGCTCAGCGATGTGATGTTATTCCAGCACGCGCAGCTGCAAATTCGCCCGATAACCGTAACCCCGGGCTCGTTTCTGCATGGCAAGAGCCTGCGCGAGACCGCGCAGGCAATCGACATCTCGTTTCTGGTGGCGGCGGTATTCGGCAGCGAGGGCTATATTATCCCGTCCGGCGACACGGTGATCCAGGCCGGCGACACTCTCTACATTGTGGCCAGCGAGAAAGAGTTCGACAAGATATTTCACCGGCTGGGCAAAGACAAGCACCAACTCAACCGTATTCTCATTATCGGCGGGGGAAAGATCGGCGCCGAGATTGCCGGACATCTACTACACAGCACTGACCGTCCCGAAGCACGCAAACGCAGAACTCTGACCTCACGGATCAAGTCGATGCGCCTGCCGCACGTGAAGATTGTTGAGCGCGATTACGAGAAATGCAAGTACCTCTCCGAACGCTTCCCCGAAGCGTTGCTGATCAACGCCGATATTTCGGATGAAGGTGTGTTTGAAGAGGAGCATTTTGCCGACTCTGATCTGATTGTCACCACCACAGACAACCAGGAGCTCAACATCGTCACAGCTCTCTACGCGCGTTCGCTGGGAGTGAAGCGCTCGATCGTGTTGGTCAAGAAGGTGGGTTACTCCGCAATTGCAATCAATCTGGGAATCGACGTTGCGGTGAGCTTCAAGCACACCATGGTCAACAACATCCTGACGTTCATTCACCGCGGAGCGATCAAGAGCGTGCATAGCGTTGCCGACGGCAAGATCGAGATCATTGAGCTATCGGTAGACCCGGATTGCAAAGCGGCGCACAAGCCGGTACGCGAGATCAAGCTGCCCCCGGGCTCGCTTATTCTGGCTGTCTCGCACGAGAACCAGAACGTCATACCAAGCGGAGAACGCATTATTCACCCCGGAGACCACATTGTGGTCATAACCGGCAAGGAGCACGTCGAAAAACTGCAGGAGGTCTTCGCGGCACCATGAACTTCGCGCTGATTCTGCGCATCGTTGCGGTGCTGCTCTTCCTCATCGCATCATTCATGCTGATACCCGCCGGCATCGCCTGGTATCACGGTGAGACCGGACCGCTGTTGAGTTTTGCCGTACCGATACTGGGAGCATTCGTTCTGACATCGGTGCTGTTTTTCCTGCTGCGCAAGGCGGACCGGGAGCTGCGACCACGCGACGGCTTCCTGCTCGTTGCGCTCTCCTGGGTATCAGCGGCAGCACTAGGAGCGCTGCCGCTGAGACTCTCGGGAACGATCCCGCGCTATGTGGACGCGTTCTTTGAAACGATGTCCGGGTTCACTACCACCGGTGCAACCATTCTGACCGATATCGAAGCGCTGCCCTATTCGATGCTTTTCTGGCGCTCGCTGACACACTGGCTCGGCGGCATGGGCATCATCGTTCTGACGGTTGCAGTCTTTCCGCTGCTGGGAGTCGGCGGGCTGCAGTTGATGAAAGCCGAGGCTCCCGGCCCTTCGGTAGACAAGATCACCCCCAAGGTGACCGAGACCGCCAAGATTCTGTGGCTGATCTATCTCGGGCTCACGGTATTACAGACCACCCTGCTGCTGTTCGGTGGGCTCAACCTGTTTGAAGCGCTCACCCACACCTTTGGAACGCTTGCTACCGGTGGATTCTCACCCAGGGCCGCCAGTGTTGGACACTACACATCGGCATACGTGCACGTGGTTGTCACGGTGTTCATGATACTTGCGGGCACAAACTTCATTCTCTACTACAAGGCTCTGACACGCCAGTTTACCAGCGTTTTCAGAGATGCCGAATTGAGAAGCTACCTCGGCATCTTTGCCACCGCAGCTCTGGTCATGGCGGTTGCCCTGACACGCTCAGGAACCTACTCCAGCTTTGGTGAGAGCCTGCGCTACGCCGGCTTCCAGGCCGCCAGCATTCTGACCACTACCGGCTACGCCACCGCAGACTTTGCGCTCTGGCCGCAAATGCCGCAGTTATTGCTGTTCACGCTGATGTTCTTCGGCGGCTGTGCCGGCTCTACCGGCGGAGGTATCAAGATCGTTCGCATTGTCACCCTGGCCAAGCAGGGATTCCACGAAATGAAGTACCTGCTGCATCCGCGTGGGGTGTTTCAGGTAACATTTGGCGGGCAGACTGTGCGCAAGAACGTGCTGTACGCTATATCAGCGTTTGTCTTTCTCTATCTGATCCTGCTACTGGCCACATCGCTGGTGGTAGCTTCGGGAGGATTCGACATCGTTACCTCTTTTACCACTGCTCTGGCTACGCTGGGCAATATCGGTCCCGGTTTTGGTCGCATAGGTCCGGTGGAGAACTACGCCTTCTTCCCTGACTACATCAAGTGGTATCTCGGCTTCATCATGCTTACCGGCCGTCTCGAGGTCTTCACTATCCTGGTGATCTTCACGCCGACGTTCTGGAGGAATTGACCCGTACTGACGCAGCAGTCTGACGTACACCGCGGCGGACCGCGTAGGCCGAGAGCGGCGGACCAACGATCTCCTTGACAAAGATAGCCATCAACACGATGTTGACCGCCTGCAGCAGGGTTGCTACGGCCAGCGGTGGAAGTTGCCCCAGGATCGGAGCCCCCTCCAGCAACAGCACCAGACCCAGCGCCACCCCGGCCTGCGGAACCAGGCAGAATCCGAGGTTTCTGCCGATTCCGGCCTCCACTCCGGCGAGGTGCGCCGCCAGACGCACCCCCGAATAGACGCTGAAAATGCGTGCCACAATGTAGAGCAGGCCAAAGAGCACAAGCGGCCCTCCAATGAAGGCCAGCGGTTGGAACTTGGTACCGGCAAGCACAAAGAACAGCGCGTATATCGGCGGGGTAAGCGGCTCGAGCGTGCGGAACACCGCTTCACTGCGCGTGGACAGATTCACAAACGCCGCCCCGGCTGCCATGTTCAACAGCAGCGGCGAGAACCCCAGACTGACCGACAGCGAGGTGCTGAAAAAGAGAAACCCGATCGTCATAATGATAATCTGAGACGGCCGCGCCCGTTCAGTCCGGGTAGCCAGGTGGATTCCCACGCCGCTCGCCGCCCCGAGAGTGACTGAAAGAAGTATCTCCAAAACCGAGGCACCGAAGCGCGCCAACGGCGCGGTTTCCAGCCCAACACCCATCATCAGCGGCGCAAACTCAAACACCACACCGAACAGCATGATAGTCAGCGCGTTGACCACCGCAACAACACCAAACAGGTGTTCTACAAACGGTCCGTGCGCCTGCTCCCGCTGGACAACCGCCACCGTGGTTCCCGGAGACGTAGCACCGGCGATCACGCCCATCAGCACAGCAACCGCGCGGTTGATGCCGGCGGCCATCAACGAAAGCGATACCACGGTAAAACTGGTTACCAGATGTCCCAGACTCATCATGAACACCGAGCGGCCCACCCTCAGGATCGTACTGCGGTGCAGCGCGCCGCCCACGGTAAACGCAATAAACGCCAGAGCAATCTCGGTAAGCACAACAAGATCGCGTGCGGTGGCGCTGTCGACAACGCCGCTTACCGCCGGCCCAATCACCAGCCCGGCAACAATGAAGCCGGTGATCTCGGGCAGATGGACCATCTCACCCAGTTTCCCCAGAGCATAGCCAACCAGCAGCATTGCACCAACGGCCAGAAGCGGGTGTTCACTGACGTATGCAAGGAGTTCCACCGGGCGAGTATGGCAGGAACGGCGCACCTTCCGCAACTGCCCGAATAGGCAAGCGAACAACGATGGACGCAGGCCGGTTCTCGCGATATGCTGAACGCCGGAGTAACCAAGGGGGGCCCATGTCACACTCGAGTACCGAGCAGTTACTGGCAACAGCACAGCAGGTGGCTGATGCGGTAGCGGTAGCCGCCGGACGCAAACCGGCCGACGTGCTGTTGAAGAACGCCCGGATTGTCAACGTGATCACCCAGGAAACAGCGCCGGGATCAATCGCCGTCGCCGGTCCGCTGATTGCCGGTATTGGGCCGGCATTTGACCGCGCCGACGCCGTTCAAACGGTGGACCTGCACGGCCGCCACATCTGCCCGGGACTGATCGACGGCCATCTGCATATCGAATCGTCACTTGTGACCCCCGCGGCGTACGCCGAGGTTATCGCACCGCGCGGCGTGACCAGCCTTGTCTGGGACCCGCACGAGATCGCCAACGTCAGCGGCACAGCCGGAATAGCGTGGTGCATAGAGTCGGCTTACGGTATCCCAATGAACATCTGGGTTGATCTACCCAGTTGTGTTCCCTCCACTGCGCTGGAAACCACCGGAGCGGCCCTCGGGGTTGGAGAGCTGGAAGAACTGCTGAAAAACCCGGCGGTTATCGGTGTGGGCGAACTGATGAGTTATGCGGCGGTGGTGGGCGGTGATCCCGAGGTGCTGGCCAAAGCGTTCCTCGGTGATTACTATCGCAGGGTAGTAGACGGTCACTGCCCGGGAATAACCGGCCGGGAGCTCAACGCCTACTTTGCCAGCGGCGTTGGCTCCGATCACGAGAGTACCGGGCTGGAAGAAGCACGAGAGAAGCTGCGCGCCGGGGCGTTCATGATGATCCGTGAAGGCTCAGCCACGCGCAATCTTGAGGCGTTACTGCCGCTGCTGACCGCGCAAACCGCTGACCGCATCGGCTTTGTTACCGATGACCGTCTTCCCTCGGAGCTGTTGAGCGAAGGCGGCGTTGATGACCTGGTACGCAAGGCAATTGCCAGGGGCGTGGCCCCCGAACTGGCCATTCGCGCCGCCTCGTGGAATACCGCCCGCTATTTTGGCCTGGCTCGCCGCGGCGCGGTGGCACCGGGGTACTTCGCAGACCTGGTTGTACTCAGCGATCTGGAGCACTTCACAGCGTCTGCGGTGTATCAGAACGGACGGCTGATAGCACGCGATGGAAAGCTGGACAGCGCGATCCTGGCCGCGGGCGCCGGGCGCACGGCAGACGCCTCGGCGGTCATCAACAGCGTGCGAATAGGCACGCTGAGCACAGACGATCTTCGGCTGCCCGCTCCGGCTGCAGGCAGCGCGGTGCGCTGCATCCAACCGATAGTCGGTCAGATCCTGACAACCGAGCTGCAGCTGGAGCCCTCGATCCGTGACGGGGCAGTGACCGCCGACCCTGATCGCGATATCGCCAAACTGGTCTGCCTCGAGCGCCACGGCAAGAACGGCGGCATCGGCGTTGGCCTGGTGACGGGTCTGGGACTCAAGCGCGGCGCCATCGCCGGCACCGTGGCGCACGATCACCACAACGTGCTGGCAGCCGGCATCAGCGACCGGGATATCGTTACCGCTATCCAGCGCCTGGGCCGGATCGGCGGCGGATTTGTGGTAGCCGACGATGGAGCGATAGTTGCCGAACTGGCGCTGCCGATTGCCGGGCTCTTGAGCGACAAACCGCTTGCAGAGGTAGATGAGCTGATGCAGGCAGTTGACCGGGCTGCGGCAGCACTCGGCGTGACCATGCCGGCGCCGTTCATGACCTTGAGCTTTCTGGGCCTGCCGGTTATCCCCGAGCTTCGCCTGACCGACCTGGGCCTGGTAGACGTGGGCGCCGGTGCAGTGGTTCCGCTGGCGGTGACGCGGGCATGACCGAGCTGTACCGCGCCCATATCATCGACGTCCCCGCCGATCCACTACGCAGCGGCGCCGGCCTGCGCAGCCTGGAAGACGGCGCGTTAGCGTTAGAGAACGGCGTGATCAGCGCCTGCGATGACTTCGCGGCGCTGATGAGGCGTTATCCGCAGGCCCAACTGCACGACTGGCGCGGCTCCATCCTGATTCCCGGTCTTATCGATATCCACGTTCATTTCCCCCAGCTGCCGATCATCGGCTCTATGGGGATGCCGCTGCTTACCTGGCT
>SKLB01000122.1 GCA_007123465.1 Spirochaetales bacterium | reverse complement strand
TGTTCACGCGCGTTCTGTCCATGAGCCGCGCGTATCTCTTCCCTATCGTGCTGGTGATCTGCATGGCAGGGGCGTTTACCACCAACAGCAACGTGTTCGATGTCTACATCATGCTGTTCTTTGGCGTCCTGGGCTGGGGGATGAAGAAGTTAAGCTTCCCTATTCCGCCTTTGGTTATGGGATACATATTGGGAACGCTGCTGGAGACCAGCCTCGTACAGTTGCTGATCATCAGCCGCGGATCGCTGATTCCGCTGGTGACGCGGCCTATCTCGCTGGGTTTCATACTGTTGACGCTGTTCTTCATCGTCTGGTCCACGATTCTGCAGCGAAGGCAGAAAAAGAGCCAATGAAGCAGATCTTCTGGGGTGATATCCACAACCACAACGAGATCGGATACGCCCAAGGTACGCTGGAACGCTGCTTTCGTCTGGCCAGCAACAGCCTCGACTTCTACGCGTTCACACCGCACGCGTGGTGGGTAGACGTTCCCAGCAACGATGAGGCCATTCGCCGCCACCACGAAGCCGGTTTTGCCAGAGTCAAGGCCCGATGGCACGAGGTGCGGCAAGCGGTACAGGAGCACAACACCCCGGGGCAATTTGTCACCTTCCCCGCCTGGGAATGGCACTCGCAGCGGTGGGGAGACTACTGCATCTACTTCCCCGATGACCAGCGGGAGATACAGTACGCGGGTACGCTGGATGAGCTCAAGGAGCTGGCCCGGCGCAGCGGCGCAATCCTGATTCCTCATCACCCGGCCTACTCGCTGGGCTGGCGCGGGCTGGACTGGAACGCGCTGCACCCGGAGCTCTCGCCGGTTGTCGAGATTTTCTCTGAACACGGCAACTCACTGGAAGCAACCTCACCGTGGGGCATGTACAGCCACTCCATGGGGGGGATGGACCGCGACCAATCCGCCCTCGTGCAGCTTTGCCGCGGGCGCCGCTTCGGCCTGCTGGCATCCGGCGATGACCATTTCGGCTATCCCGGCGGATACGGACAGGGCCTGACCGCTGTACTGGCGGAGGAGCTCTCACGGCCGGCAATTCTGGATGCCATGCGCGCGCGGCACACCTACGCGGTAACCGGAGACCGGATCGAAATCGACTTTCGCGTGAACGATTCCATTCCCGGTGATACCGTTGCCTTTTCTGATGGTGTCTCGCTGCGCGCCTTTGTGGCAGGGAGAGACCGCATCCGGTCGGTGGAGATCATCAAGAACGGTCGACACTGGAAGCGCTTTGGTCCGGAGACCTGGACCGATGACCCGACCAGCGACGAACAACTGCTGCGCATCGAGTGGGGCTGGGATCTGCTCTCCTCCACGCTGGTGACAACCTGGGATATTCAACTGCACGTGAAAGGGTCTGTCATGACCAGCGTTGTTCCCTCGTTTTGCGGTGGGGCGGGCTCGGTGGTGGAGGAGAACCTGCTGACCGTCGAGCAACAACGCGGCCTACGTGCGCTATCCTACACGTCGCGCAGCAATAGCCGGCCCGTGAGCTCGCTGTCGTTCATCTGGAAGGGGCCGCTATCGGCGTCGCTGCAACTCGAGGTGAGCGGACGCAACGGGGATCGGCCGTTCAGCCGCCGCCTGCTCATCGCCAAGCAGGAGCTGTTGCATCACGATCGCTATATCTCGGCGTTTGATCTATTCTCCTCACCCAAGATCAAGTTACACTCGCTGATACCGGCGGGCCAGCGGAACGTTGAAATCTCAACCCGCGACACAGCTGCCGCTGAGGGAGATTTCTACCTTCTGAAAGTGGAGCAGGAGAATGGTCAGATGGCGTGGTGTTCCCCCGTCTGGCTGGCAGGAGAAACCGCATGATATTGACCGGAATAGCCGATGAAGCGGCACGGGACATCGAGACACAGGTCAAGGCTCACAAGGAGCTGGGCTGGAGCCACATCGAACTGCGGCTGGTGGACGGCAAGAACGTTGCCGGAGAACTATCGGACTCCGATTTTGATCGAGTCTGCCGTGTTCTCGACCGGCAACAGATCCAGGTCACCGGATTCGCCTCTCGCATCGCCAACTGGAGCCGCCATATCAGCGGCGATTTTTCCGTCGATATCCAGGATCTCAAAGCAAGCATTCCGCGCATGCAGCGCCTCGGTGTCAAACCGATACGCGTGATGAGCTGGGTCGGAGATGGCGTTCCGGAGTCCGAGTGGCGCGCGGAGTCGATCCGCCGTATGCGTGAGCTGGCAAAGATAGCCGAGGACGGGGATGTCCTGCTCTGTCATGAGAACTGCACCGGCTGGGGTGGATTGAGCGCGGAAAACATGCTGGAGCTGCGCGAGCGGGTGGACAGCCCCGCGTTTGCCCTGCTCTACGACATCGGCAACACCATCAGTCACGGCCTGGACCCCGAAGAGTTCTTCAGCCGGATTCGCGGAGAGTACGTCTACGTTCACGTAAAAGACGTGCGCCGCAAATCCGCCGGCGTCCCGTCGGACGACTACGCGTTCTGCGGTGAGGGAGACGCCAACGTGCGTTCGGTCCTCAGCACTATCATCGGGCAGGACGGTTACGACGGGGTTGTCTCAATTGAACCCCACGTAGCCGCGGTTGTGCATAGCGCGGCAGAGTCCTCCACGCCGCAACAGATGTACCGTTCCTACCTGAAGTACGCGGAGCTCTTCAAGCAGATTGTAGCGGAGATTGCAAGCAGTGAGTGATCTTGGCATAGCCATCATCGGTACCGGAACGGTTGCCGACCGGCACGCTGATGCCATCGCCAGGCTGCAGGGTGCCGTTCTGACGGCGGTCTATGACGCTAACCTGCAGCGCGGGCGTGAGTTCGCAAGCGCGCGCGGCGTTGCCGCGGCAGAGACCCTGGAAGCGCTGCTGGCGCGCAGCGACGTTGACATCGTAACCA
>SKLB01000320.1 GCA_007123465.1 Spirochaetales bacterium | reverse complement strand
GTGGACGAAGCGTTTCGTGATGGCGGCGACAGCATCGAGCAGGCACGCGAGATTGCGCTGCTGCCGGCGTTCTCGGGCGGCTGAGCGTGGCCGGCGGCAACACTCCACTTCCTGCGGATTGTCTGGACCCCGAAGCGCTCTTCGTTGAGGGGCCGATTGCCCCACAAGCCCTAACGGCGTGTTACCAGCGCTTTGCGGCAAACAGCGCTGTTGGCGCAGAGCTGGTGTTCCTCGGGCAGGTGCGTGCCGACCGGATTGACGCCGGCACCGTGGCTGGTATCGAGTACACCGCGCACCGCAGCATGGCGCTGCAGGCCTTAAAGACAGTGATCAAACGTGTATCAGGCCAGATAGAACTGATCGACGTCGAGGTGCGTCACAGCCTCGGCTACGTTCCGGTTGGCGGAGCGTCGCTGTTGATTGCAGTAGCTACCGGCCACCGCGACCAGGCTTACCGCGCGTCGCGCGCCATTCTGGAAGCGATCAAACAGGAAGTGCCGATCTACGGTCGTGAGATCACCACCAGCCGGCAATCGAGCTGGAAAGTAAACCGCTAGCGCTTCAGCGAGCGTGTGGCGGGCGATACGCCTGCACCACCGTCGGGTTGGTCTCCAGCCGTGGCCCGCCGATAAGCTCGATAGCGTAGGGTACCGCGGCAAACACCGCAGCCAGGCAGTCTGCTATCGCCGGCGGATTCCCCGGCAGGTTTATCACCAGCGATTTTCCGCGCACCCCGGCGGTCTGCCGCGACAGGATCGCCGTTGGCACCGACCTCAGCGACACCACGCGCATCAGTTCACCAAACCCCGGAAGCATCCGGCTGCACGCAGCCTCGGTTGCTTCGGGGGTAACGTCGCGCGGCGCCGGGCCGGTTCCACCGGTGGTAACAACCAGCGCGCAGCTCTCGCTGTCGCACAATTCCTCGATTACGTGCCGGATTGCGGGGATTCCATCGGGCACAATCCGCGTCAAGGCGCTCCACTCGCTGCTCAGAGCCGACTCAAGCCACTGCTTGACCGCCGGCCCGCCGCGGTCAACGTAGTCACCGCTGCTGGCGCGGTCCGAGACGGTCACTATCCCGATTGGCACTGCTTGCATGCCGCCGCTCAGCCCTCCTGCAGGCCCATCACATCCTGCGAAGGATCCGGCGAAATCTTCTGCCTGGAGATCTCACGCGGCAGCACGATGTTCAAGAGGATTGCAGTCAAGCCGCCGGTGGTAATCGGGCTGGCAAACATCGAGCGGAAGAAATCCGAGAACGGATTGAGAATCTCAGGGGTGAATACCACTCCGAGCCCGAGGCCGAGGCTGATGGCTATGATCAGCACCCCGCGGCGATTGAACGTCGACGTCGAGATGATCCGGATGCCGCTGGCGGCGATTGTGCCAGCCATGACCAGCATGGCACCACCGATAACCGGCGGCGGGATAATGCTGAAAACACCGCCGACAATCGGGAAGATGCCGAACAGCGCCAGAAACAGCGCGATGAAGTAACCAACGTAGCGGCTGGCGACACCAGTCATCTGGATTACACCGTTGTTCTGGCTGAACGTGGTGTTGGGGAAACTGTTGAAAACCGCCGCAATTGCGGAGTTGACGCCGTCTCCAAGAATACCGCCGGCGATGCGGTCGATATAGGTCTTGCCCTCCACCGGTTCACCGGAGATCATGCTGGTAGCGGTCAGGTCACCAATTGATTCAACCGTTGTGATCAGGTAGAGCAGCGCCATCGGCAGCACGTAGGGCCACGCGATCGAAATCCCGTAGCGGAAGGGTATTGGCGGCGTTACCACGCTCATCTGACCGATCGCGGTGATATCGACAATACCAAGAAACATCGCAACCACGTAGCCCAGCATCATCCCCAGAAAGATTGATCCCATCCGCAGCCAGATGTTCCTGCTGCGGCTGAACACCACAATACCCGCCAGGACGATCCCGGCCAGTATCAGATTCTGCGCCGAGGCAAACGCCTCAGGTCGGTTGGCCAGCAGCCATGCACCTCCGCCGGCGTCGCGTATGCCCACCGTGATCAGGTTGATCCCGATCAACAGCACAACGGTACCGCTGATCAGCGGCGTAATGATTCTGCGCAGAAAGGGTATAAAGCGGCTGAAGATCATCTCAACCGGGGCGGTGATCAGACAGGTTCCGATGATCGCTGCCATGATCTGCTCCTGTGATCCGCCCTGGTTCTTGATGTAGAAACCAATCGCGATGATCGTGGCCAGAAACGTGAAACTGGTACCCTGTATCGAGAGCAGCCCCGAGCCAACCGGTCCAAACTTGCGGATCTGGATATAGGTAGCCACTCCGGACACCAGCAGCGACATCGATACCAGATACGCCCTCATCGACGGATCAAACCCCAGAGCACCGGAGATTACTATAGCCGGCGTCACAATACCAATAAAGATAGCCGCCAGATGCTGCAGCGCGGCAACTACCGCCTTACCGGCTTGCGGGCGGTCCTCCAGCCGATAAATCAGATCGACAATTCCGCTACCAGTGCTCTGCTCGTCGCTCATACTCGTTTCTCCCATAAGAAGTGCCAGGATTTGCCGGTAGCCAGTATAAGCGCCAAATTGCTGACTTGTAAAGACAATTATTTCACTGATGCTGCATTACGGTTGAATGGCGTCCATGCGCTGCCACAGCTGCTCGGCCTGTTGGCGGGCGTCGCGGTAGATCTCGGCGGTGTCAAACGGAAACTCGCGCTCTTCGTAGACAAGTTTGCCGCCGATGATCACGCTGCGCGTAATTGAAGCGTCCATGCCGAACACCAGGTGCCCGGCGATGTTATCCGCCAGCAGCGGCGTGGGCGGGTCGTAGTCGGCAATCACAATATCGGCACGGTAGCCGGGCTCCAGCCGACCGAATTTGGCGCCGAAGTTACGTTCGAGGATGCGGTTGCCCGCCGCCAGCGCCTTCAGGAAGTCTGCCGGCCACCACGGTCCGTGCGCGTCCTTGTGCTTGAAATAGGCGTGTTTGAGTTCGGTAAACATGTCGCCGCCGATCCCGTCGCTGCCAAGCGCAACGTTGCGGTATTGTGGCAGCCGGCTATTGTAGCCTACGCCGTTGTTCATGTTGCTGCGGGCGTTATGCACCAGGAACACATCGCGCTGATTCAGCAGCTCGATCTCCTCGGAGTTGAGAAAGATCGCGTGCGCCAGAATGGTTCTGGAATCCAGCAGCCCATGGCGGTCCAGCCGCGGCACAATATCGCTGCCGTAAACCAGGTGCGAATGGCTGACGTCAAACGCCCCTTCGGCCACGTGCAGGTGCAGCCCGCGCCCGGTGGTGCGCAGCGCCTCGCCAATCGCTTCCAGCCCCTCTTCAGGCAGCGTAAACGGTGCGTGCCCGCCCACGTGGCACTCAAACAGCCCGCTCCAGCTGCCGTCAGCCTTTGCGGCGTCTATGCGGCGCGCAAAATCAATGTTTTCCTGAACCCCGGCCAGCATGTCGGCGCGCCCGTGGCGATCGGTGACCTCGTAGCAGCTGGCGCCGCGAATACCAACGGTCTCGAACGCGCGCCGCAGGGTATCCAGCGAGCCCGCGATGAAGCCGGGACTGGCGTGGTGGTCGATGACCGCGGTTGTGCCGGCGCGGATGGCGTCCAGATTGCAGACCATCGCCGATGCGTAGAGGCTCTCCTCGGTAACCGCTCGGTCCAGACGCCACCACAGATTCTTGAGAACAGTCACAAAATCGGGGGTCGGACCGATTCTGGCCATGATACCGCGCGCCAGCCCCGAGTAGTAGTGGTGATGGCTGCAGACAATCCCCGGATAGACCAAGCGGCCATCGGCCTCGATGATTTTATCCGGCTTGGTTCCGGACAGGGCCGCGGCGATTTCTGCTTGTGTGCCCACCGCCTTGATGCAATCGCCCTCGATGACAATATCGACGTTATGCCGAATGCGCGGCGGATCAAACTCCAGCGCGGTAGCGTTCCTGATCAGAATCATCGCATGGCCTCCATCTGCGTAAACAGCTGCGGCCGCTGCTGATACAGGATTTCGAACAGACGCCGCAAGCGCTCGGCATCGGCCGAAGAGCCGCCGGCTGCGGTCCCATCCGTTCCATCCTCGATCCTGCCGTTGCGCAACGGTTGCTGCGCGACTACACCGCCCAGGCGCGTCCAGACACTATCGCCTTGCAGCAGCCAGCCGTCGTTCTGGCTGCTGTCAAAGTCCTGGCGCGAACTGAACAGCGTGGGCTTGTCGCGGTACGGCACTTTTTCGCTCCAGGGACAGAAATGTCCGCAGTTACCGCATTCGTTGCAACAGGCATCCAGATGCACAATCTGGAACGGATCTTTGAACAGACGGTCTGAGGCGGTCGGCACGGTAATGTTGGCGCGGTTTGGACAAACCTCGACACATTTGTTGCAGACGTAGCTGCACTCCAGGCAACGGCGGTACTCGGTAGCGGCAAACTGCCCCGCGTCGCTGTAGCTGCGGGGATCGGGCTGCTCAACAATGGAGATCTTGCGCCGGCTGATCTGTTCCAGCTGCCGCTGCAGGTCAAACCGCGGCAGCTTCTCATCGCGCCGCCAGGCGGCATCGGACTTGCGTGTTATTGCATCCGCGGCGCGTCGGCCGGAGGCGATGCACTGCACCACCGTGGAGGGTCCACTGCGCGCATCTCCGCCGAGGTAGACATCGTCCAGCTGCGTCTCGAGCGTTTGCGGATTGGTCTGCGCGAACCCCGCGTCATCCAGCGGAATACCGAATTCGCTGAGCACCTGCCGGTCAACCCGTTCACCGATAGCGCTAATCAGCGTGTCGGCGGCCATTGTCTCGGTTGCATCGGTGGCTTGCGGACGCCGACGCCCGGAAGCGTCGGGCTCACCGAGCTCCATCACGCGTACGCTGAGCTCGCCGTCTGGACCAATCTCCTCGGGATTGCGCAGGAAATGGAACGTTACTCCGTCGGCGAGGGCGTTCTCGTACTCCTCGCGGTCAGCGGGCATTTCGGCTTCACTGCGGCGATAGAGTACGCTCACCTGCGTTACCCCCGGCAGGGTAACCGCTGCGCGTGCAGCATCCATGGCGGTGTTGCCGCCGCCTACCACCACCACCTTCGAGCCAACATTCACTACCTTCTGATTACCGCGGTAGCCCCACAGGAAATCAAGCGAGCGCATCAGCCGCGATGTGTCACCGCGCAACTCCAGTTCGGTTCCGACCTCGGCGCCGATGGCCACAAAAATTGGCCCGTATCCCTTCTCGCGCAGCGCCGCGGCTGTCAGGCGCCGATCCGCACCGAACACAAACTCCACGCCTTCGGCAGCGATGAACTCGATATCGCGATCGATTGCCTCGACCGGGAGACGAAAATGCGGGATGACGTTGCGAACTACGCCACCGGCGTTTGCTTCACGCTCAAACACGGTTACCGCGAATCCCTCGCGCGCAAGGAAACAGGCTGCCGACAGCCCCGCCGGCCCGGCGCCGATAACCGCGCACTTTGCACTGCGCGTAACCCTGGGCTTCTCGCGCCCGCGGCGATACTCTTCTGTTCCGCGCTCAACCGCAATCTTCTTCAACTCACGAATATTGAGACAGCCCTCGTAATCCAGCCGCGTGCAGGCAAACTGGCATTGATGATCACAAATGTGGCCGGTGATCGACGGCAGAGCGTTGCGCTCGTAGATCAGCTCCAGAGCTTCGCGATAGCGCTCTTCGCCCACCAGACGGATGTACTCCGGCACGTGCTGGCCGATAGGGCACGCCGCCACACACGGCGCCTGGTAGCAATCGTAGACCGGCAACTCAGCGTTGATGCGCACCTGGTCGGTGCCGCGAAAGCGCTTGTGCACGGTGCGATCGCCGAGCGCCTGCTCGGCCAGACGCGTCAGCGCGTCAACATCGATCCGTTCAGTCTGCCAGTCCGCCACCTGTTCCAGCTGGCGAGCGATCTGCAGCTGGCGCCCGTAGCCGCCGGGCTTGAGCAGCACCGTGCACAGGGTCAATGGACGGATCCCCGTACTCAGCACAGCGGCGGCGTTGTGAACGGTTATTCCGGCGCAGTACGAGATCGGCAGATCACCGTCGAACTCCCGCGACAGCCGGGCCGCCAGATTGATTGCCAGCGGGTAGAGCGCCCGTCCGGAGAGATACATCTGATCGCCCGGCAGCTGATGGCGATTGTTGCGCACCGCCAGCGTATTGGTCAGCTTGACGCCAAAGCCGCGTCCGACCGAACCGGCGTGCCGGCGCAGGCGCTTCAGGATGCCGACAGCGTCGTGGTACTTCAGGTCGTGATCGAAGCCGTCGCGGTCGAGTTGCACGTAATCGTAGCCCAAGCCGTCCAGAATCGAACGCACGTCGTGAAAACCCAGCAGTGTCGGATTCAGCTTGACGTAGGTATCGAGCCGCTTCTCGCTGAGCATGTAGCGGCAGATCGACTCGATCTCGTCGGGCGGACAACCGTGCATGGTGGACAACGTAACGCTGCTGCAGATCGGGCTGGCTGCCCGCTCGCGTACGCGGGCGGCAGCATCCGGCGCAAGCTCCAGCCCGCTACCGGCGAGCAGGTCGGGCAGCATCGATTCCATCTCGTCCAGCCAGCCCTGAAACAGCACCTCGCCGCGAGGGTCTGTCATACGCCCGATGAACTGCTGCATCCGCTGCTGCTCGATGCCCTCCATGTTGTAGCCAACGCTCATGTTGAAGATAAACGATCGTCCATCGCTGCCGGTCCGGCTGCCACCGAGCCCCCACAGCTCCTCGATCAGATGCAGCGCTATCCAGGCGCGCGCGTACTCCTGCCACGCTTTGTCGAGACTGAGCTCGGTGGACCACTCGGTGTTGTAGGCCTCGTCGGCGGCGTCGATGCACGGCTTCTCGATCTCCAACGAGTCGAGGATCTGAACCGTCTTGAGCTCGATGAAACGGCTGCCGCTCAGGTAGGCCGCAACGATGTTCTGCGAAAGCTGTGTGTGCGGGCCGGCGGCGGGGCCGAGCGGCAGATCGCATTGCTCGCGCATGATCGATACGCGGCGCTGATCGGCCTTGCGGTACCAGAGGCTCTCGTGCAGGCCGAACACCGACCGCGAAGCACGGTATTCTTCCATTATTCTCGTCAATAACTGCCCGAACGGCAGTAACTGCATTTTGTCACTCATTGTCAGACTCCTGCCGGAATTGTATCATCGTTGCGCCGGGTGCGCCACGACGATCTGCCGCGTATGTGCCGTTTGATGACTGTTTTGCTTCTCAACCGGGCGATTATGGTCTATGATCAAGCTACAATGATCGTCCGAAACGCACAACTCGCCCTTCCGAACGCCGATTCACCGGTTAGCGGAGACTTACGCATCAAAGACGGACTGATCCGCGAGATTGGCAGTGCGCTCTCGGGTCAAGATGAGATACTGGACGCCGAAGGCCTGCTGGTGTTACCCGGCGCCATCGACCCGCACGTCCACTTCTTTGACCCCGGCTACAACCACAAGGAAGACTTCTACCACGGAACCGCGGCATCGGCCAGTGGCGGCGTGACTACCGTAATCGATATGCCCGACACCTCGGACCCGGCGGCAATCGACGCCGCCAGCATCCGCGCCAAGCGTGATCACGTTTCCGCGCGCGCCGTGATTGACTTCGGATTCTTCGGCGGTATCTCAGGTTCGCTCTGTGATGACAGACTGGAGCAGCGCATCGCCGAGATGGCCCCTGAGGTATGCGGGATCAAGACCTACGAAACCTCCGGGGCGGCACACTTCCCGCGCGTTTCACACTACCAGTACTGGAGAATTCTCGAGCTGACGCGTAAGCACAACTGCATCGTGCTGGTACACGCCGAGGACTTTGACTACGTCAACGGGGCAACCCCGGATGCACGCGCCGGCGGCGACGGCGGGATGCAGTTCTACCGCTCGCGGCCCGAGATTGCCGAGACCCTGTCGGTCTTCTCGGTCAGCGAGATCGCCGAGCAACTCGGTGCGCAGATGCACATCGTGCATCTCGGCACCGCGCGCGCCGCGGAAATTGTGGCAGGACGGCGCTTTTCCAGCGGCGAGACCTGTCCGCAGTACCTCGAGTTTGACTGCAACGACTTTGAACGAATCGGTGCAGCGCTCAAGATCACACCGCCGGTCAAGGGGCCGCAGAATAAAGCGGCCCTGTGGCGCCTGCTAGCCGAGGGCGCTATCGATTTTGTGGCATCCGATCACGCCCCGGGAACGGCCGAAGAGAAGAGCACCGGCAGTATCTGGACCGACTACGCCGGCATTCCCGGTGGTCCGATCCTGTTTCCGTACGTCTTCTCCGAGGGCTATCTAACAGGACGTTTCGGCTTGAAGCGCCTGTTGCAGGTCTGCAGCCAGGCCGCCGCCGAACGCTATCGCATAGCCGACCGCAAGGGATCGATAACCGTAGGCAAAGACGCAGATCTGGTCTTTGTCGATCCCGACGGAACAACGCTGATTCGGGGTGCAGATTCACTGTCAAAGGGAAAGGTGACGCCCTACGAAGGACGCACGCTGCGCGGCAGAGTGATCAGAACGATGCTGCGAGGCAACACGGTCTATCACGCCGACCACGGGATCCTGAGCAAACCGGGAAGCGGCGCGTTTGTGCGTCCCAACCTGGACGCTTCACAATAGTCTACAGGCAACTTACCAGGAGGGGAGTACGACGGACATGACAAAACACGAACAGGTTCTCAAACTGTCACGACAGTACGCTGACGACACAACGGCCAACCTGGCCAGGCTGGTGCAGACGCGCTCGTTTGGTGGCGAAGAAGGCGCTGTCCTGGCAGAGATCGAAAAACTGTGTCGCGGCTATGGCTTTGACGAAGTGCGCTACGATGGACTGGGCAATCTCATCTGCCGCGTAGGCAACGGCCCCAGGTCGATTGCAATCGACGCCCACGTCGATACCGTACTGGTTGGTGACGAGTCACAGTGGACCCGTGACCCCTTTTCGGGCGCGGTTGAAGACGGCTGGCTGCACGGGCGCGGCTCCTCAGACCAGAAGGGTGGTGCTGCCTCCATGATCAGCGCCGGGCGCATTCTCAAGGAAATGAAGTACGACGGCCCCTATTCGATCTATTTCACCTTCACCGTCTTTGAGGAAGACTGCGACGGCATGTGCTGGCGCTACCTTATAGAGGAAGAAAAGCTCGTGCCGGATTTTGCGGTCTCCACAGAGCCAACCAGCTGCAACCTCTATCGCGGCCAACGCGGGCGGATGGAGATGGAGGTCTTCTTCAAGGGAGTCTCGTGTCACGGCAGCGCGCCCGAACGCGGTGTCAACGCATCCTACAAGGCCGCCCGCACGATACTGGCACTCGAGCAGCTGAACGAGAAGCTACTGCCCGATGAAGACGGCTTTCTGGGCAAGGGCACAATTGTGGTCAGCCAGGTGCAGGCCAACGGACCGTCGCAGTGCGCGGTCCCCGACCAGGCACGGCTGTACATCGATCGCCGGCTTACCTGGGGCGAGACCAAGGAGCTGGCCGTGCAGCAGGTGATCGAGGCAGGAGGAAACGAGGTCGACCGGGTTGAAATCCCCCAGTACAGCAACACCAGCTGGAAGGGTACCACCTACGGTCAAGAGCTCTACTTCCCCACCTGGAAGATCGATGCCGATCACCCGCTGGTCCAATCCGGTGTTGCCGCGTATCGCGGCCTCTTTGACAAGGACCCGCTGGTCGACAAGTGGACTTTTTCCACCAACGGAGTGTCAATCTGCGGTATGCACAAAATCCCATTGATCGGGTTTGGCCCCGGAGACGAAGACCAGGCACACGCGCCGAATGAAAAACTGCGCGTTGCCGATCTGCCGATAGCGGCGGCGTTCTACGCCGCGTTGGCATACGAACTGCCGCAATAGTCAGCGGCACACACGGGGGTAGGTTGTGAAAACAGCGCTTGTCTTTACGCTGAATGGAACCAGAGTTGAAGCAGACCCTCAGCCGAGCCGTACGCTGCTGGAGTGGCTGCGCGACGAGCGCGGCCTGATCGGTACCAAGAACGGCTGCGGCGTGGGCCAATGCGGTGCGTGCAGCGTGCTGATCGACGGTACGGTCAAACGCGCCTGCGTTGTCAAGCTCGCAAGCGTCGGCGACAGCGTCATCGAGACCATCGAGTCGCTGGGCGGCGCCGATCAGCTCGACCCGATGCAGCAGGCATTTGTTGCCGAAGGCGCCGTGCAGTGCGGTTTCTGCACCCCCGGGATGGTGATGGCGGGCAAGGCGCTGCTTGCGGCCAACCCGCAACCGAGTGAAGCCGACATCCGCCAAGCGTTGCAGCCCAATCTGTGCCGCTGCACCGGCTACACGTCGATCATCCGCGCGCTGCAGCGCGCCGCGGGCCTGCCGATACAGGCAGCTGACGGTACAACTTCACGCCGGCCGGACACAGCTGGAGACGGTGGACCTCCGGCAGACGGCACACAGGCTGGTCCGGGCAGCAGCAGCGAGCAACCCGGCGCGGCATCGACAACGGCTACGGTAACCAAACCTGAACTTGCCACCGCCACCCGGTCGGTTGTGGGCACCTCCCCGGTACGCAAGGACGCGGTGGCCAAAGTACGGGGAGAACGCGTCTTTGCTGACGACTACAACGTCCCCGATCAACTCTACGGCGCCTTTGCCTTCAGCGAGCAGCACCACGCGCGCCTGGCAGCGCTTGACTGCAGTGCCGCAGAAGCGGTGCCGGGTGTGGTGCGCGTATTGACCGCCGCGGACATCCCCGGGCGCAACGGCTTTGGGCTGCAACTGCCTCACCAGCCGGTGTTTGCCGACACGGTAGTGCGCTACCGCGGCGAACCACTGGCGCTGGTGGTGGCCGAAACCGCGCGTGCGGCGCGCAAGGCGGCACGGCTGGTCAGCGCGCATTACGAGCCGTTACCGGTGTTGCACAACCCCGAGGAGGCGCTGGCCGAAGGCGCGCCGCAGCTGCATCAGGAAGGCAACATAGCCGAGACCATGCGCTTCCGCCGCGGTGACGTGGACCGCGCTTTCGCCGAGGCTGACCTGGTGGTGGAAGGAGAATACCATACTCCCTCTGTTGAACACGCCTACCTGGAACCCGAGAGCTGCCTGGCAGTGCCGGCGGACTCGCCCAGGATTACGGTCTACAGCGCCAATCAGGGTGCCGGTGCGTTTCGCGATATGATTGCCGCCAGCCTGGCGATTGACCCCGCAGACGTACGCGTGATCTTCACGCCCGCCGGCGGCGGTTTTGGCGGCAAAGAGGAGCCTACGGTGCAGATTCAGGCCTGCCTGGCGGCACTGCTGCTGCAGCGGCCGGTCAAGCTGACGCTGGACCGCAGCGCTTCTGTGCGGATCAGCACCAAGCGTCACGCAGCGCGCATCAGAATGCGTCACGCGGTCAAGCGCGACGGCACGCTGCTGGGAATAGAAACCTACACCGTCTGTGACGCCGGCGCCTACCTCTCACTGACGCGCCCGGTCATCTTTCGCACCGTAGTCATGGCCGGCGGGCCATACGAGATCCCCAACGCGCGGTTGGAATCACACGGCGTCTACACCAACACCAATCCTGCCGGAGCGTTTCGCGGCTTCGGCAGCACCCAGGTCTGTTACGCCTCCGAGCTGCAGATGGACAAGATTGCAGACCAGCTCGGCATCGACCCGATCGAGTTGCGACGCAGGAACGCGCTGACCCCCGGCAAGACTACCATCATGGGGCATCGGCTTTCATCGGGGGTTGGCTACCTCGCTACGGTCGATCGGGTGGCCGAGGCACTGGAGATCGCGCGCAACACCATCGAGCCCGCGCCCGGCAAGCGCCTCGGCATCGGGTTTGCCAGCGCGTACAAGAACGTCGGCATCGGCAAGGGATTGCCCGATGAAGCCTCGGCGGCAATTGAGCTGGGTCCCGGCGGACAGTTCACCGTCTACGTGGGAGCAACCGATATCGGTCAGGGCTCGGACACCGTTATGGCGCAGATTGCCGCGGACACGCTCGGAGTAGCGTACGAGACGGTATCGGTTGTATCGAGCGACACCGCGCGCTGTCCGGACGCCGGCATGACCACCGCGTCGCGCCAGACCTACGTCAGCGGTAACGCCGTGGCGTGTGCCGCGCGGACGCTCAAGTCCCGGCTGGACCAACTGGGCGGTACCCCGGCAGAGATCTACGCCGCAGCCGCAGACCCGGCGCAGTTGCGGGTCGAGGAACGCTATCGCCCGCCGGCAACCGCAAAACCACCGGAGGTTTTTGAAGAAGCCGATACGTCGGGCCCCGACGGGCTAGCGGTGCATTTCAATTACTGCTACACCACAATGGCGGCGATCATCGAAATTGCTCCCGACGGTGGAGATCTCAAGGTGCTGAAGCTGATTACCGCGCAGGATGTCGGACGCGCACTGCACCCACAGAATGTGTACGGACAGGTCGAAGGCGCGGCGGTCATGGGCTACGGATTTGGGGTCTCGGAACGGTTTGAATGCGGGCGTAACGGCAAGGCAACGCTTTCGCTGGATGCGCTGGGGCTGCCGCGCAGTCTGGATTCACCGGCGCTGCAGAGCTTCATTGTTGAGGAGCCGGCCGCCGATGGTCCGTTTGGAGCCAAGGGCCTGGGTGAGATCCCGCTCAATCCGGCGGCTCCGGCGATAGCAGCGGCCATTCACAACGCCATCGGGCGCTATATCGACACACTCCCGCTCGGTGAAGCGCTACCCGGCTAAGCTAAGCGCCGCCTGCCGGCGGGACAACGTTGCCGCGTGCTACGAAGCGACCTCGCGGTTGAACTCATCGATCATCGCATCGATCCTGGTCACACTCTGCTGGACGTTGGTCCAGTATTCAGGATCGTACCACTGGGCATTGAGTTCCTCGCTGGTCTTCCCCTGCTGTTCGATCCAGGTGTAGTACTTGAGGTTATGCACCCGCAGCCGCTCGTAGTAGGTCAGCTCGAGCGCATTGTCGATTCCCTGGTGCTCGATAGCGCCTGCCATCGCGCGCGCAGCTGCCAGCTCGCTCAAGGCACCTTCGGAAGCAATCAGGTCATCTACGCGCGACTGGTAGAGCTGCATTGAATCGGTAAACGCGGTAACCAGAACATCGTTACTTCCGAGTTCCCAGTAGCGCGCGGCCTTGATAGCTGAGAGCAGGTTGGCGATCCCCGATATTCCCAGTTTATCGAGCACCGCGATGGTGGCGGAGTCCACACCGATGTCCGTCAGATAGGAGTGGCCCGCCGGCTCGTTGAATACGCGCATCAGGTCAATGCAGTCCTGGTCATGGATTCCGGTGATCATATCGGTGTTGCGCACGTTGTGGATCCACGGCACGTGCTTGTCGCCGATGCCCTCTATGCGGTGATCACCAAAACCGTTACGCAGCAGCGTTGGACACTGCAGCGCCTCCGAGGCAATAATCTTGCTGGTTGGATAGAGCTGCTTCAGCAGATCTCCGGCAGCCAGCGTACCGCCGGACCCGGTGGTTGCGGTAAACCCCGCGTAGCGCGCGCCGTTGACACACGCCGCCGCGACTATCTCGGCCAGCGCGTTTCCGGTCACCTCGTAGTGCCACAGGTAATTACCCAGTTCAGCAAACTGGTTGAAGATCACCACGTCGTCACCGCGCTCGCGATCGATCTGGTGACAGGCGTCAAAGATTTCTTTGACGTTGCTTTCGGTTCCCGGAGTCGAGATCACCTCACCGGCAATCCGCTTGAGCCACTCGAAGCGTTCGCGGCTCATACCTTCAGGCAGAATCGCGATCGATTCGCAGCCGAGCAGCGCCGAGTTGTACGCCCCGCCGCGGCAGTAGTTGCCGGTAGACGGCCAGACGGCCTTCTGGCGCTGCGAGTCGAAGTTGCCGCTTATAAGCGCCGGCGCCAGACATCCGTAGGTGGCGCCTACCTTGTGTGCGCCGGTGGGAAACCAGTGCCCCACCAGGCCGATGATGCGTGCTGGTACGCCGGTCAAGGCCGAGGGCAGCTCAATGGCGTTGACCGCTGCGTAGCCGCCGCCGTGTTCTACCGGCTCGTTCTTCCAGGTGATGCGAAACAGGTTGGCAGGATCCACATCCCACAATCCCACACTCTTGAGCCGCTCCTTGATCTGCTGCCCGATAGCGGCGGGATTGCGCAGCTCACCAAACGTGGGAAGGACTACACCCCGCTCGCGACAGCGGGCTATATTCTTCTTGCGGATGTCCGCGTTAACGTCCAGATTGATCATCGTACACCTCTTCTGCTGAATCGTACTCGCCACTATAACTCACAATAAGCGAACTGGCTACCAGAAAACAGCACTTGGCCGCTACACAATAGCCGTATATAATGCGCTCATGGATAAAACAGACATCGAGCGTCAGATTGACGCCGTCGAGAAGAGCGAGCATCAGCAGATGTTCGGTGGGGACTTTCTGTTGACGTGGCAGAAGTCCGAAGATGAGTTACGCGCGGTGCTGGCCGTATCCGAGGCGTTGAAGCAACTGCGCAGCGCTAATGTCTCGCCGCGCGTCTTTGACTCCGGGTTGGCAGTGTCGCTGTTTCGCGATAACTCAACGCGCACCCGCTTCAGCTTCGCCAGCGCGGCCAACCTGCTGGGCCTGGCGGTGCAGGATCTCGATGAAGCCAAGAGCCAGATCGCGCACGGTGAAACGGTTCGCGAAACCGCGGTGATGATATCCTTCCTGAGCGAAGTGATCGGCATACGTGACGACATGTATCTTGGAGCCGGTCACGAGTACATGGTCGAGGTCGGCGAGTCGCTCAGCGCCGCCAGTACCGCCGGTCTGCTCGAACGTCGCCCGGCGATAGTCAACCTGCAGTGCGACCGCGACCACCCTACCCAGGCGATGGCGGACCTTCAGCATCTGGCTAACGAATTCGGCGGCCTGGACAGACTGCGCGGCAAGAAAATCGCGATGACCTGGGCCTACTCACCGTCCTACGGCAAGCCGCTGTCGGTACCTCAGGGCATCATCGGGCTGATGACGCGCTTTGGCATGGATGTGCGCCTGGCGTACCCCGAAGGCTACAATCTGATCCCCGAGATCGAGCAGCACGCAGCGCAGTCTGCAGCCCAGTCCGGCGGCACGTTCTCGGTCAGCCATTCGATGGATGACGCGTTTGCCGACGCCGACATAGTCTACCCCAAGAGCTGGGCACCGTATCACGTGATGCAGCAGCGCACCGACCTGCTGCGCGCCGGTGACAGCGCCGGACTCGCATCACTCGAGCAGAGCTGCCTGGCCGAGAACAAGCGCTTTATCGACTGGGAGTGTAGCGAAGAAAAGATGAAGCGAACCGCCGGCGGCCGGGCGCTCTACATGCATTGCCTGCCGGCCGACATTTCGGCGGTCAGCTGCGAACGCGGCGAGGTTGCCGCGGAAGTCTTTGAAGCGCAGCGCGATGCTACCTACCGCGAAGCCGGCTACAAGCCCTACATCATTGCCGCAATGATTCTGATGGCCAAGTTCAAGCAACCGGCAACCGTTCTACGTAACCTGCTGCAACAGAGCACAACGCGCGTTCATCCAGGCTGAACCGGTTGCAAGAGCAGCGCGTGGGGGCGCTAGCGCCGGGCGGCCTCCCACGCAGCCGGCTCCCACGCAGCCGGATAGAGCCGTTCGTCAATTACCAGGCGGTAGTGATCAGGATCTGTGTCACCCTCGGTTGAAACGATCAACAGATGCGAATCGGCGTCAAGCCCCAGGCTGCCGCGCGCCGCAGCGTAGGACGGATCGTGCTTGAGGGCCAGCGCCAGACCCACCGCTGCGGCGGCGCTCTCACCGGCAACCAGCGGCGGGTCAGCGGAACGCGGCGATGCCAGGGCGCGCATACCGCTGGCTGCAATAGAGTCTGCTACACGGAAGTAGAGATCGGCGTGATCGCGCAGGATCGGCCAGGCCAACCGGTTTGGCTCGCCACACGCCAGACCGGCCATAATCGATGGCATTTCACCGCCGATGTCGTGCGGCTCACCGTCGCCGGCAGCTACCGAAGCGTAGTAACAGGCAGCCTCGGTGGGCTCGATCACCGAAGTCCGCGGACGACGCTCACCGTAGTGCGAGGCCAGCAGCCCCGCCGCGCCGCCGGCAAATGAGCCGACGCCGGCCTGCAGAAACGCGTGCGACGGAAACTCCACGCCGGCGGCAGCAGCCTGCTGCACCGCCTCGTGCATAACCACCGCGTAGCCCTGCATGATCCATAGCGGAATGTCACGGTAGCCTTCCCAGGCGGTATCCTGCACAATGACCCCGCCATGACGCTCCATGTAGGCGCGCGCGGTGCGGATAGTCTCGTCGTAGTTGCCGTCGGTCACGTGCACTTCGGCGCCCTCTTTTTCAATGTTGGCAACGCGTGCCGCAACGGTTCCCCTGGGCATAAAGACAATCGCCCGGTGACCGAGCTCGCGCGCGCTCCAGGCAACCGCGCGGCCGTGGTTACCGTCGGTTGCGGTCACAAAGTTAACCGTTCCCAGCGCTCGGCGCGCCGCGGGCTCGTTCAAGCGCGCAAAACTCAGCTCGGAGGGTTTGATACCCAGCACACCGCCGAGGTAACGTGCGATAGCGTAGGAGCCGCCGAGCACTTTGAACGAGTTCAGATCGAAGCGCCTGGACTCATCCTTGACCCATACTCCGGCCACTCCCAGCTCTGCTGCAAGGCCGGGCAGCGCTACCAGCGGCGTCGGCCGGTATTGGCGGAACGTCTGATGAAACCGGCGCACGGCACCGATAGTCTCAGCGGAAAAATCCTGACTCACCGGCTGTGGGGCTACCGGATAGCGCTTCTTCTCGACAAACTCAATCTCGACTGCGGCTGACTGCATACCGTGATTATGCGCGAAAAAAACCGCAGGTCAAGGTTTACTTTTGCACCGAAAAGCGGCACAATTTTCTTAGCGGAGGCGTTATGAACAAGAGCCCGATAAGTACAGCGGTTCAACGCGTCGATTCTCACGGCAAGACCTCCGGCGAGACCAGGTACCTGGCCGATTACTACTACCCCGACATGCTGTACGCCCGCTGCGTACGTTCAACGCGTTCGCGTGCCCGGATTCTCGCCGTGCGTGTACCCGAGCTGCCCGAAGGCTACTACTATGTCGATCATCGTGATATTCCCGAGGGTGGAGAGAACTGCGTGGCTATGATCAACCGTGATTGGCGCGCATTTGCCGCTGATCTGACCAGCTTCTATGGTGAGACCATCGGCATGCTGGTGGGACCGGATCGCAGCCGGATCCTGCAGATCATGGACTCAATCGAGGTTGAGTACGAGGACCTCGAGCCCGCGGTGAATATCGATGAGGCGCTGGCTCTCAAAGGAGGCCCAATTCACGGCTCAGACAACCTTTTTGCCGAGATCAACCTCACCAAGGGCGATCCGGACGCAGCGTTTGCCCGCGCGGCCAGAGTTGTTGAGGGGACCTTTGAATCCGGCGCTCAGGAACACGTCTATCTGGAACCGCAGGCGCTGTGCGGTACTTTCGAAGACGGCAAGCTCACCATTCACGCCTCCACCCAGTGCCCGTTCTACATCCGGCACTCGGTTGCCGAAGCGCTGGGCTGGGCGGCAGAAGATGTACGCGTCCGCCAGACGGTAACCGGCGGCGGATTTGGCGGCAAAGAGCACTACCCGGATGTGCTGGCGGTGCCGCTGGCGGTGGCTACGCTGAAGATCGGCAAGCCGATACAGCTCGTCCTGCCTCGCGAAGAAGACCTGGAGGTGACCAGCAAGCGTCACCCCAGCCGCATCACGCTGCGCACGGCACTCGATTCCGACGGCCGGATCCTCGGCATGCAGCTCGATACCATCATAGACGCCGGCGCGTACGAGAGTTCCTCTCGCGTGGTACTGCAACGGGCGGTGTTCACCGGCATCGGGGTCTACGATATCCCGAGCGTACGCGCGCACGGAAGAGCGGTTGCCACCAATACGGTTCCCGCAGATGCGTTTCGCGGTTTTGGCGCACCGCAGGGCCTGTTTGCTATCGAGATGCACATGAGCCAGATCGCGCAGGAGCTCGGCGTCGACGAGGACGAGTTTCGCCGGCGCTACTTCGTGCGCCGCAACAGCGCCACCATAACCAACGGCCACGTGCCCGAAGACGTCAAGCTCAACGAGTTGCTTGAGCGTGTCAAGCAGCTCTCGGATTATGACCGCAAGAGACGCAGCTACGCACGCGGCGGCGGACGCGGTATCGCGCTCGCATTTGTGCAGCACGGCAGCGGTTTCACCGGCTCCGGTGAGCGCGACATCATCAAGGCGCGCGTGCGGCTGCGGCGTACCGAGGATGACGTCATCGAAGTCTGCGCGTCAAACGTCGAAATCGGTCAGGGAGTTGACACAACCTTCCGCAAGATTGTTGCCGACGTCATGGAGATCCCCTACACCGAAGTACAACTGCTCAACACCAATACCGACCTCACCCCGGATTCAGGCCCGACCTGTGCTTCGCGTTCGGTGGGTGTGGTCGGCTACCTGCTGCAGGAAGGCGCCAGGAAGCTCAAAGCGCGCGCCAACGAACCCGGCCCGATCGAGGTCGAGCAGGAGTACCGGCAGCCGCCGGAGATCCGCTGGGACGCCGAGACGCTGCAGGGCGACGCCTACCCGTCTTTCGGCTGGGGCGTTACGTGCATTGAAGTGCAGACAGACCCCGTTACGCTGGAGGCCGGCGTAACCGGTATCTGGGCGGCATTTGACATCGGCCGCGCAATCGATGAGCTGGTGATCCAGGGGCAGATCGACGGCGGCATTGTGCAGGGACTGGGCTACGCCCAGATCGAGAAGCTCGAGAGCAGTAACGGCCGCTTCCAGCAGATAACCATGGCCGACTACGTAATACCAACCTCGCTTGACTACCCGGCAATCAACAGCTGTCTGGTGGACAACCCCTACCCCTACGGACCGTCGGGAGCCAAGGGCGCCGGGGAAGTAGTGTTTGACGGTGCAGCGCCTGCCTTCACGCTGGCGCTGCAGCACGCCTTTGACCTGCCGTTGAGGCGGATCCCGGTCACACCTGAGTATATTCTGGAGGTGAAGAAGCATGCGCGAAATCCGGTTCACGCTTAACGGCCGCGAGGTATCCACCAGCGCACACCCGATGGCCCGCCTGATCGACGTTCTGCGCGATGAGTTCCGCATGACCGGTGTCAAAGAAGGCTGCGGCGAAGGAGAGTGCGGCGCGTGTTCGATTCTCAAAGACGGTCGCATCGTCAACTCGTGTATCCTGGCCGTTGGCATGATAGAAGGCGCGGTGCTGGAAACCCCTGAAGGTATCGCCGCCACCGATCGGGGGCGCGCGATCAACGCAGGCTACGCGGAGGCCGGTGCGGTGCAGTGCGGTTTCTGCATGACCGGGATGGCTGTTGCCACCGAGGCACTGCTGCGGCAGAACCCGGCGCCGGACGAGCATCAGATTCGCACGGCAATCTCGGGCAATCTGTGCCGCTGCACCGGTTACGCGATGATAGTCGACGGCATCAAACGCGCTGCAATCAAAGGATCCGGCCTATGGTAACGTTCCATCGACCCGTAGATCTGGCTGAAGCGCTGCAGGTACGTGCAGAAACCGGAGCAATCCCGCTTGCCGGCGGGACCGATCTGCTGGTGCGCCACCGCAACTGGGCCGGCACGCTACCCCGGATCGACAAGCCGGTGGTCTACGTTGGTCATCTGCAGGAGCTGCGCCGTATAGACATTTCCGGAAACGGTTCGGGGCCGCAGATGACCATCGGCGCTTCCGTGACCTACAGCGAACTGCTCGATCACCCAACCACGCCGCAGCTGCTGCGGGATTCAATTATCGAGTTGGCGGCCCCCGGTTTGCGCAACGTAGCCACGCTGGCCGGCAACATCTGCAACGCCTCACCGGCGGCAGATGCCGCCTGCGCCCTGTATGCACTGGACGCCGAGGTGGAACTGGCCGGCCCCTCGGGAAGACGCCGTCTACCGATTGCCGAGTTCATCACCGGCCCCGGCAGAACCGCACTCAACAACGATGAATTGGTTACCGCCATCCACCTGCCACCGGATAACAGCACGGTCAAGTTCTACAAGAAAGTGGGTACCCGCCGTGCAAACGCACTTTCCAAGCTGTCGCTGTGCGCCTGTGCGCGTATCGTTGACCGCACGGTTACCGAGATCGGCATCGCGGTCGGCGCGGTAGCCCCCACTATTGTGCGAGACCGCGACATAGAGCATCATCTCCAGAACACGGCGCCTGAGCAGCTTGCACTGCGCATACCGCAGACACTTCAGCAGTACGCCGAGCTGATCCGCCCGATAGATGACCAGCGCTCAACCGCCGAGTACCGCAAGCATACCGCGCTGGCGTTGATCGAGCAGTTTCTGACGCACGAGCTGCGCTGACCAGCCTAGCGTGAAGGCGGTTCCACCGTGTACGATTTTCGCAACAAGACCGCAATTGTCACCGGTGCATCCGGCGGCATTGGCCGTGCTACCGCAGCGCTGCTGGCAGCCCGTGGCGCACGAGTAATTGCCGCAGCGCGCAACACAGTCGAGCTTGAGAGCCTGGCAGAGCAGGCGTGTGCACGCGGCGGCGTAGTGATAGCACAACCCACGGACGTAACAGACCCGCAGCAGTGCAGCGCCCTGGTGCAGCACGCCGTCGACCGCTTTGGTGGTGTGGACATTCTGATCAATAACGCCGGCATCTCCATGCGGGCACTGGTGCTCGATAGCGAGATTGCAGTACTACGCCGTGTCATGGATGTCAATTTCTGGGGAACGGTCAACTGCACCAGGGCCGCACTGCCGTTGCTGCTGGCGTCAAGCTACGGAGTACTGGTCGGCATATCGTCGGTCGCCGGCTTTCACGGTCTGCCGGCGCGCTCGGGCTATTCGGCGTCCAAGTTTGCAATGCACGGTTTTCTTGAGAGCATTCGTATCGAACACCTCAACGACAGGCTTCACGTACTGCTGGTTGCTCCCGGTTTTACGCGCTCGAGCATCCGGCGGCACGCGCTGACCGCTGACGGCTTGGAGCAGGCCGAGACACCCAGAGACGAGGCACGCCTTATGTCTGCCGAGCGCGTAGCCGCACACATTCTCAGCGCGATCTACTGGAAGAAACGCAACCGGATTATCTCATTCGAAGCACAGCTTGTGGCGCTGATGCAGCGAATTCTGCCGCATTGGGTAGACCGCGCCATCTACAACAGCATGCTGCGCGAACCCGGCTCGCCACTGCAGCTCAGAAGCAAGGCGGACTAGGTTGCGGCGCCATCTGCGCGTGTGCGCGCCCGGCTGCGTCGCGCAGTGCACTGCGCGACGCCTCTGCATCGTACTTGAAAAATGGAAGACAGTCTTCCATTTTTCAAGTACAATACGCAGGCATTTCCGATGTTGTGCCGTAGATATCGTGCCGTAACAGTTCGACCAACTATTCTGCCCGACCTGTTGACACATAGTGAGTGAATTCGTATTCTTTGGCCCAGTGAAGCGTTCACCGTTGTCCTGCAATACCATCCTTCTCGGTCTCCTACTCGCTCTACCCGAGGTCTCGGACCACGAAGGACTGGATTGGCGCAGTCGGCGTTGAGCTGACGGCTCGCCAGGAGCAGGCGAAAGCCCGCTGCCGAAGGTCCTTCGGTAGCGGGCTTTTTTTGTTATGGCAGCAGAGATCAAGGAGGAGAAAGATGCCGAAATACACGCCGTTCAAGACCGTGGAACTGCCGGACCGTACCTGGCCGGACAAGGTAATCGACAAAGCCCCGATGTGGTGCAGTGTCGATTTACGTGACGGCAACCAGGCACTCGCGGTGCCGATGGGCGTCAAAGAGAAGCTCGAGATGTTCGAACTGCTGGTTGAAGTCGGCTTCAAGGAGATCGAAGTTGGGTTTCCTTCGGCCTCGCAGATAGACTTCGACTTCGTACGCAAGCTGATCGACGACGATCGCATACCCGATGACGTTTACATCCAGGTGCTGACCCAATCCCGTGAACCGTTGATCCGTCGCACATTTGAGAGCGTCAGAGGCGCCAGGAACGTGATCATCCATCTCTACAACTCTACCTCCGCGCTGCAGCGAAAGATCACCTTCAACCTCGGCAAGCAGGAAATAAAGCAGATCGCCGTGGACGGCGCCACGCTGGTCAAGTCGCTGGTGCCGACTCTGGAAGGCACCAACGTGCGCTTCGAGTACTCCCCGGAGAGCTTCTCAGATACCGAAACCGACTACGCGCTGGAGGTCTGCGAGGCAGTAATGGAGATCTGGGATCCGACACCGCAGAACAAGATCATCCTCAATCTGCCCGATACCGTCGAGTGGATCCCTGCTCACAAACACGCTGACCAGATTGAGTGGTTCTGCCGCAATATGAAGCGCCGCGACCTTGCGACAATAAGCCTGCACACCCACAACGACCGTGGGACCGGTGTGGCTGCGTGCGAAATGGGCATAATGGCAGGTGCCGACCGTGTCGAGGGTACGCTGTTCGGTAACGGTGAGCGCACCGGAAACCTCGATATCGTCATTGTGGCGTGCAATCGAATAGCGGACGGCGTGGATCCCGGTCTCGACCTGCACAACGTCCCGCGCCTGCGCAGCATCTACGAGCGCTGCACGCGCATGAGCGTTCCTCCGCGGCAGCCGTACGCCGGAGAGCTGGTCTTTACCGCTTTCTCGGGATCTCATCAGGATGCGATCAAGAAAGGCATGGATCGCCGCGATGACGACACCGCACCGGATGCAGCGTGGGAAGTGCCGTATCTGCTGATAGACCCCCGCGATATCGGCCGCACCTACGAATCAATTGTGCGCATCAACAGCCAGAGCGGCAAAGGCGGCGTGGCGTATGTAATGTCGCGCGACTACGGCTTTGAGATGCCCAAGTCGATGCATCCGGATATGGGAACGGTAGTCAATCGCATTGCCGACGAGCTCGGGCGCGAGCTGACCACCACCGAAATCTACGAAGTGTTCAACCGTGAGTTCCTGCAGATCAACAAGCCGCTGGAGGTACAGCGGACGATATTCAACTATATGGAGAACGAGGAACGCAGCCTGAGCTGCCGGGCAACGGTACGCTACTCAGGTACCGACCACATTATCGAAGGTGTCGGCAACGGACCGATCAGCGCGTTTGTGCACGCGATGCAAGGGCAGAACTGGAAAACCTTCCGACTGACCGATTTCCATGAGCACGCTATCGGGCAGGGCGCAGAAACCGAAGCGGTTGCCTACGTGCAGATCGAATTGAACGATGGCCGCCGCTTCTGGGGCGCCGGAGTAGACACCAACATAGATCTGGCCGGCACCAAGGCGCTGGTCAGCGCCTACAACCGCTCACAGCGCTGAAGAGACCCGCCACACGCCTGCCGCCGTTGCGCTCTGCGGAGCGTAGCGGCGTGGCAAGGCAGGCGCCCCGCCCGGGCCCAAGTATTTGGCGCGCCAAACAAATTTTGCTTGACACTAAACTGTACGCCGTGCTATACCTTTCCTGATTACTATGGTAATCTAATTCTGAACATATCTGCACCTGTTGGAGGACCCGATATGCTGTCTATCACTCGACGAATAGTATGTGTTGTGATGCTCGCTTCGCTTAGCGTCGCCGCGTTTGCCGCCGCAAGCGCCGAGGCCGAAGAGATAACACTCTACTCGGGACGCGGCGAATCGCTGGTCGACCCGCTGATTCGCCGCTTTGAGAGCGAGTCCGGTATCCGTGTTCGCGTTCGTTACGCGGGAACAGCAGAACTGGCAGTTCTACTCGCCGAGGAGGGCGAACGTACGCCCGCCGACCTGTTCTGGGGCCAGGATGCCGGCGCTCTTGGATCGCTGGCTGCGGCGGGATTACTGGCCGAGTTGCCCACGCAGCTTGTTGACGGTATCCCGGATATCTACGTCAGCACAACCGCTCAGTGGGTTGCAACCAGCGGGCGCGCACGGGTGCTGGCCTACTCGCCGGAGCGAGTCTCCGCCGAGGAGCAGCCCGCAAGCGTCTTTGACCTGACCAAACCACGCTACCGCTCGCGGGTCGGATGGGCTCCCACCAACGGTTCCTTTCAAGCCTTCGTCACCGCCATGCGCGTGGCATACGGCGAAGAGTTGACCTTGCAGTGGCTGCGTGATATGCGCGCCAATGACACTCAGGTCTACCGTAACAATACCGCGCTGGTAGAAGCAATTGCCGCCGGAGAAATAGACTTTACTATCACCAACAACTACTACCTGCTGCGCTTCCTGGCAAACGATCCGGACTATCCGGTCGAGCAGCGCTTCTTCGAAGACCGTGATATCGGCAATCTGGTTAACGTCGCGAGCGTTGGCGTATTGCGATCGAGCAACCGCTTTGATGCAGCCGTGCGGTTTGTGGAATTCCTGCTCTCGCCGGAGGCACAGCGATACTTCACCGACACGGTCAATGAGTATCCGGTTATTGCCGAGGTGCCGCCAAACGCCGCACTGGAGAGCTTTCAGCGGCTGCTCTTGGCCAGTCCGCGTATCGACCTCGATTCGCTCGAGGATCTGCAGGGAACACTCGAGCTGCTGCGCCAGTCCGGCGCGCTGTAGCGTTGCGCTGGCATTGAGGTTGTAACACTACGTGAGCCGGACGCTTCTGCAATCAACGCCGGCGCCGCAAGCCGCTCTCCCGGCTCGACACGCAACGCCGCCGTGGTATCTTCTGATTGCCCCGGTGGTGGTAGCGGTTTCCATGCTGCTGCCGCTGGCCTACCTGGTAATACGAGCAGCTGAGGCAGACCCGGCGCAACTGGCGTCACTGATTTTCCGCACCCGCAATCTGGTGTTGCTGCACAACACCGTGCTGCTTACCATCGGTGTTGTTGCGGCCACCACCGTGTTAGCGGTGCCGTTAGCCTGGCTGGTTGTACGCACCGACATCCCTGCACGACGCGCAATCACCCTGTTGAGCGTGCTGCCACTGTCGGTTCCGGGCTACGTAATGGCGTTCGCATTGCTGGGACTGGGCGGTAACTATGGATTCATGGCGCGGGTGTTCAATATATCGCTCCCGCGGCCTTCGGGCTACTGGGGCGCACTGGTGGCTCTGTCCCTCTACTGCTTTCCCTACGTGTTCCTCAACGTACGTGCCTCTCTTTCGGGGCTCGATGCCAGCCTGGAAGAAAGCGCGCGTAGCATGGGCCACGGACCGGCGCGGGTGGTACTGCGCGTGATTCTGCCGCACCTCAGGCCGGCGCTGTTCTCCGGCTGGCTGATCGTTGCAATCTACGTCCTGGGAGACTTTGGAGCAATTGCGCTTATGCGCTACGAGGTATTCAGCTACGCGATATACTCCCAGTACGCGGGAGCTTTCGACCGGGTCTACGCGGCGTGGCTTTCGCTGATGCTGCTGGCACTGGCTCTGATTCCGGTTGTCATGGAGGGGCGCCTGCTGGCTCGCGCCCGCTTTGCGCGCACGGGAACCGGCGTTGCGCGCCGCATCCGCAGAACAGCGCTGGGAGTATGGCGTTTGCCGGCGCTGCTGTTTGTGGCTCTGGCGTTTGCCGCGTCTATCGGGCTCCCGTTTGGCATGCTCGGCTACTGGTTGAGTCTGAGCTCGCCGTGGGCAGAACTGCCACGGGTTGCGCGCGCGTTCCTGTTCTCCGCCGGCGCCGCGGCGCCGGCGGCAATGGCGGCAGTCTTTATTGCAGTGCCGCTTGCCTATCTGCGCGTGCGTTACCCCTCAGCGCTGTCACGGGCCACCGAGCGCATCGTCTATGTAGGTTACGCTCTGCCACCGCTGGCCCTAGCGCTGGCAATGGTGTTCTTCTCGCTGCGTGCCGCGCGTCCGCTCTACCAGAGCCTTCCCCTGCTGGTAGCGGCCTACGTGATAAGCTTCCTGGCGCTGGCAACCGGTCCGATCCGTGCCGCGCTGCTGCAGGCACCGCGGCGCCTGGAGGAGGCCGCTCGGTCGCTCGGACTCTCACCGCTTGCCGCTTTCGTTCGCACGGTAGTACCGTTACTGCGGCGTGGAATGCTGGCGTCGATGGTGCTGGTATTTGTGATTACAATGAAGGAGCTGCCGATCACCTTCCTGCTGGCACCGACCGGCTACACAACCCTGTCGGTTGCCGTATTCAGCCGTACCTCGGAGGCGCTCCTGGCCGAGGCCGCTCCGTACGCTGCGGCTATCGTACTGTTCTCGAGTCTGTTTGTCGGTCTGCTGCTGCGCTACGAAGGGCGAGGAGAGTGAAACTGTGCACGTACTAGAGGTCAAACTGGTCACCAAACGATTCAGCGATCAGGGCCGGCCGGCGGTTGATGCGGTAAGCTTCCGTGTCGAGCCCGGCGAGATCTTCGGCTTGCTCGGGCCGAGTGGCTGCGGCAAGACCACCACGCTGCGCATCATTGCCGGATTTGAGCGCCCCGATGGGGGAATCGTTGCTATTCGGGGGCACAACGTCACCGGCCTTCCACCGGAGAAGCGCAAAGTCGGTTTTGTATTCCAGGACTACGCGTTATTCCCGCATCTATCGGTAATCCGCAACGTGATGTTTGCGATGCGCTCGGTTGTTGCGGCGCAGCGCGAACAGTACGCCCGAGGGTTCCTGTGTATGGTTGGGCTGACCGATGTCGATCATCGCATGCCCGACCAGCTTTCCGGCGGCCAGCAGCAGCGCGTCGCGCTGGCGCGAGCGCTCGCCGCACAGCCGCAACTTCTGCTGATGGATGAACCGTTCTCCAACCTGGATGCCGGCCTGCGCGACGTCACCCGACGCGAGATCCGCTCGCTACTCAAGGCTCAGGGGCTCAACGCGATACTGGTCACCCACGATCAGGAGGAGGCGTTGTCGTTCTGTGACCGCCTGGCGGTCATGAATCAGGGGCGCATCGAACAGGTGGGAACTCCCGAAGAAGTCTATCACCATCCGGGAACGCCCTTTGTTGCCCAGTTCCTCGGACGCGCCAACCTTCTGTCCGGCACAGCCAACGGCGCCTCAGCGCACACCGAACTCGGGGAGATCGCTATCCGCCCGCGCGTCAGCGGCCAGGTCCTGCTGTCGTTGCGGCCTGAACACCTGAGCCTGGTTGCCACAGAAACCGCCGAGGGTGCCGGCGAGATAACCGCGCGTGAATTCCGTGGTCACGATGTTACATATAGGGTACAATACGGGGGAAAGGCGTATATCGCGCACACCGAGTATACGCACTCCTTTTTTCCCGGCCAGCTGGTGCATCTGGTGCCGCGTGAGCCAGCGGTGGTGTTGCGCAACACATCAGCCCCGCTACAGACGGAGGAAACCAATAGTGACCAGAACTGAAGAACTCACTGAAAGCATGGAGATGTATCTCAAGACGATCTACCTGGTTGAGCAACGCAAACGCGCTGCCCGCGTGACGGATATTGCGCACGAACTTGGCGTCATCGCCTCGTCGGTGACTGGTGCGCTTCGCAGTCTCTCCAAGCGCGGCCTGATCAACTACACCCCCTACGACATTATCACCCTGACGCCCGAAGGTGTGGAAGTTGCCCAGGAGATCATGAAGAAGTACGGTGCGCTGCGCGACTTCTTTGTCAAAGTGCTCGGCGTCGAGGAGTCGATTGCCGAAACTGAAGCGTGCCAGATGGAGCACCGCATATCCGAAGTGGTTTTTGACCGGCTGCTGCACTTTGTGCAGTATTACGAAAACTGCCCGTACGACAAAGTGCACTGGAACGAAGAGGTCGGCTACTTCTGCAGCCGTGATGACCAGGAGTGCAGCTACTGCGTTCAGGCACTCAAAGCACCCGACCTCATAAGATGATCCACAGCGATGATACGCGACAGCGCATCGGGTGGCTATCGCAATTTGTGACCGAAGACCGCCTGAAAACCATGCGCGCCGTGCTCGCTAATCGCACACGCTTCATAACGGTTGTTCTCGAGGACATCTATCAACCGCATAATGCCAGCGCGGTATTGCGCACCTGCGACTGTTTCGGCGTGCAGGACGTGCACATCATCGAGAACCGCAACAGTTACCGCATAAACCCCGATGTTGAACTCGGTACGGCACAATGGCTGAGTCTGCAACGCTATTCTCAGCATGCCAACAACACTCCCTCAACCCTGCACAGTTTGCAATCCAGCGGCTACCGCGTGGTGGCCACCACGCCACACGGCGATACGGTCTCGCTCGATGAGTTCGACGTGACCGAACAGCCGAGTGCAATCGTCTTTGGAACCGAACTCGAGGGGCTCTCCGATGATGCGCTGGACCACGCGGATGTCCGGCTGCGCGTACCGATGTACGGATTTGCCGAGAGCTTCAATATATCGGTATCGGCGGCAATCGTTCTGAATCGCCTCTGCAGTGATCTGCGCCGCTCCAGTGTGTCCTGGCAGCTGAGTTCCCAGGAACAACAGCAGCTTCTGCTGACCTGGCTGAGGCGCAGCATCAAGAAGAGCGACACACTCGAGCGTGAATATGAGCGTGAATACGAGACAGCGCCGCAATCCCGCAGCGCGCGTTGTGCTACGACAGAGTAGCCCAGACTTCGTTCTTGTTCTTGACTCGGCGCACCACTTCGCTGGTGAACTCGTCCGTCCTGGCACCGCCACCGAGGTCAGATGTCCGAAACCCGTCAAACACAGCCTCCAGCGTTGCTTCGTAGATCGAACGGCTGATGCGCTTTGCCCGGGAGTCCTCTATGTACGACAGCAAACCGGCGGCGGCCAGAATCATGGCCATCGGGTTTGCTACGTTGCGCCCCTGCAGCGATGGAGCGGTGCCGTGCGGCGCCTCGGCCATCACGCAGCCCACCGCTCCGCCGGGCTCGATCGATATCACCATCGACTCGGACCCGGCTATTGAACCAAACATCTGCAGCACCATGTCCGACAGCAGGTCACCGTCGCGGTTGAGCGACGGTATGACCAGCGGGTCACCGGAGGTTGCCAGCAACAGCGCGAAGGTGGCGTCAATCAGCTGCGGTTCGTAGCGCACATCGGGGAAGCGCTGCGCCGCTGCATCGAGTTCCTCCTTGAACATGCCTTCGTAGATTGGACTGACGGTAAATTTGGGACCGCCGAATACCTTGGAGCCGGTCTTGCGTGCGTGCACAAAGGCGTACTCCGCCACCGAACGGCAGACCTTGCGTGAGATCTTCTCGGTGCGGTAGGCGTATTCTTCTGCCGTACCGGCGGCATTTTCGCGCCATTCTTTGGCGCCGTAGGCGTCATCGCGCGCCATTCGAACTACGCTGATCGGGGCATAGACGCCGGCAATCGGCCTTACTCCGGGGATGCGGCGCCCGGTGCGCAGAATCACATCGGCGTTGATCTCTTCTCGCAGAATGCGATTGGGACTGCCTACGTCATCGCGGCCGTCAGGAGTGATGGTGGCGGCCTTGAGTGCCAACCGATGCTCGCGCATTGCCGCACCGGCCTCGTATACCACCCGGTTCTGGCTGCGGCGGCGGTTCTCCAGACTGAGATCGAAGCGCAGCAGTTCCAGCTCCAGCCCTGCGACCTCCGGTTCAAGAACCCGAAGTGCCTGTTGCAGCAGCTCTTGCCCGGTCTGGTCTCCCTCGAGCACAACGATGGTTGGCTTCATACTGCCTGCCCCCTACTCCAGCCTGCGCGTACCATAGCACAGCGCCAGCACGAAGAAGAAGCCCCGACTTGTCTTTTCAGCGCCGGGAGTATAGGGTGATGCTACGGTGCGCAAGCAAAAGGGCGACAAAGCAGTCGAAGAACTGGTGTCCGGACTCTCCATGACCGCGGTGTTCGGCGGGGTGTACCTGGTGACCGGTAGCAACATCTGGCTGCTGGTAGGCGTTTTCGCCGGCATAATTCCTGCAATCGGCGGAGCGGGAAAGCTTCTGGCGCGACGCTACAACGCCGAGCTGCCACGGCCCCAGGACGAGCGAGCACGTGTCGAGCGACAGATCCTGCGCAGCGCCCAGCAGCACCACGGGCGCGTGACACCAACCCGAATTGCGGTTGATGCCAACTGCTCGATAGACCATGCGCAGCAGATCCTCGATGACCTCGCAACCAAGGGTTTCTGCACGCTTGAGATCACCGAAAACGGCCGCATCGAGTATCAATTCAGCGATCTGCTGCCGCAGGACCACAGTCCCGATGCTACATGAAAATGATTCGCCTTCCGTTGTGGAAGATGCTGATCTTGCGCGTGGATTCCGAAACCGCTATCGAAATGGCATCGGTTACCGAAGTAATGCCCAACGCGGCCGCGTGCCGTGCGCCCAGGCCGGATTGAT
>SKLB01000063.1 GCA_007123465.1 Spirochaetales bacterium | reverse complement strand
TTGAAGTTGATGTCATCCACGCAGATCGCCACAAGCTCAGAGACGCGGCAGCCGGTGGAATAGAGCGTCTCGAGTATCAACCGGTCACGTACGCTCTCAAAGTCACCGCCTTCGATGGCCAGCAATGTCGATATATCGGCTTCGAAAAGGATGTCCGGCAGTGTGCGTTCGCGACGCAGACTCCTGACACCGTCAGCCGGCGACGCGTCGATCAAGCCCTGGCGGCGCAGAAAACGGTAGTAGCCCTTCAATGCGGACAGCTTGCGGTTAATCGATGACGAGGCGATGTTCATCCGCGCCAGATGCGATACCCACGCGCGTACCGCTCGCGTGTCTATGCTCTGCTCGCTGCCGACCCAGGCGAAGAACGAGGCCAGGTCAACGCCGTAGGCGCGGACGGTAGCCGGTGAAAGGTTCCTTACGCTGGTGAGATATTTGAGATAGCGTTCCAGATGGTCTGCCTGATTCTGGTGTTTGTTCATTTGAACCCTACTTTCAACTCCGCCTCCAGTTCCAGCGCCAGCTGCCGGCCGGCCGCTGCAGGACGTCGATCAACCGATATCACTGCCACCGTTGCAGAGGCCGCAGCCGGGGCGGCACTGCCGCCCACCCAGTCGGCGATGATGTCGGCTGCCGTACTCACCATGACAGAACCGTCGGCGGCCAGGTTGCGGCCGCCGGCTCCGCTGTCTCCGTCGAGTCCTTCGCGTAAGACAAACAGATCGCGGCCCTGTTCCAGCGCGTACTCCGCGGTGATCAGGGCTCCCGAACGGATCGGAGCCTCCGCCACCACTACCGCGCGCGCCAGTCCGCTGATGATGCGGTTGCGCTCGGGGAAGTGGTAGCGCGTTGGCGCGGTGCGCGGAGGATACTCGCTGATAAGAACACCTCCATTGGCCAGGATGCCACGTGCCAGCGCTTTGTGCGCCTGCGGGTAGATGACATCGATCCCGCTGCCGAGTACCGCCAGCGTTACTCCGTGCGCACGTACCACGCCGGCGTGTGCGGCCGCATCGATGCCGCGAGCCAGCCCTGAGACCACCGCGATCCCGGCAGCAGCACAGCTCTCTGCCAGGCTGCGGGTTGCCAGCAGGGCCTGCTCGCTGGGGCTGCGCGTTCCTACAATCGCCACCAGCGGCCTGTCCCACGCCGGCAGTGTGCCACGGTAGTGCAGCAGGAACGGCGGATCGTAGATCGCCCCCAGCTGCGCCGGATACGCGTTGTCGGTGACCAGGATCGTTCCAATTGACTCGCGCTCGAGGTAACGCACGTCCTGTTCGGCCTGGTGCAGAAAACGCGCCGGATCCCAGCTTGTGGCTCGCAGGACCCTTCCGACTATCTGCGAAAGATCATCGACAGAGAGCGACAGAAAGAACTGTTCGCTGTCAACCAGCTCTGCTACAAGCTGTTTCTCGCGACAGGTCAGAAACTCAGCGCGGTTTATTGCCAGCAGAAAGCGCGATTTCATCGCATTGCCTCCCGCACCTGGTCTCGATTGCGAATTGCTTCCCTCCTGATCGACTCGTCATCAGCGGTCTCGGCCACACGGCCGTACATCTGCGCCGCCTGCTCCAGCCGCCCGGTTGCCGCGTAGACGCGCGCCAGCAGCGCCATTGCCTGAACATTGCGCGACTGCCGCTGCAGCACCTGCTCCAGCAACGGTTCAGCCTCGGCAGGTCGATCAAGCTCAAATACGTAGAGTATCGCGAGGGCGTAGAGCGCGCTCACGTAACGCGGATTGAGCTCGATCGCACGCCGGTAGTAAGACTCCGCGTGTTGCAGATAGCGCTCGCGCTCGGCGTGCTCGACCTGGGCCTTCGAGAAACGTGCCGCGGAAACCCCTGCCCAGTAGAACAGCACCGGGTTTTCGGGCTCGATGCGGATGGCCTGCTGCAGCTGTTCCAGAGCCAGGCCGTACATGCCGCGGTCGATGTATTCGATTGCCAGCATTCTATGATACACACCCAACTGTTGCGACGCTTCAACTTTACGCTCGACAATCTCTTCAAACTCGCGAATTCCCTGCTGAAGTTCCCGAATTCTCTGATCGCTGATACCTTCGCGCCCGTACTCGGGCGATTCCATAGCGCTAAGCTCGCGCAACATCGGATCATCGTCGCGACTGCACGCTGAGAGCAGCAACGAGAGTCCCACAGCCATCAGTGCCGACGCCAGTATTGAAAGTGTACGGTTCTGCGTGTGTTCGGCGCGGCGTAGCTGCAGCATCTTGGCTAACCTCTTGGATGGTGCGTTGTGTGCCAGGTTTGCAACGCTTCCTTATCTATATGAGTGTAGATCTGGGTGGTTGCGATGTCCGCGTGCCCCAGCAGCTCCTGAACCGCGCGTAGATCGGCACCGCCTTCCAGCAGGTGGGTAGCAAAAGAATGGCGCAGCGTGTGAACCTTGGCGTGAATCCCGGCCTTGGCGCACAATTCGTGGAACTTCTTCCACATTCCCTTGCGCGACAAACCGCTTCCGAGATGATTGAGAAACAGCTTGTCGCTGCGGCGATTGCCCCTGACCAGCCTGGGGCGGCCATCCTTCAGATAGGTGCGCAACCAGCGCACCGCTTCCGGTCCCATTGGGACCAGGCGTTCCTTGCCGCCCTTACCGCGGACGCGCAGCACTCCCTCTTCAAGGTATACCTTGGCTACCGTCAGATCAACCGTTTCCGAAATGCGCAACCCCGAAGAGTAGATGAGCTCGAAAAGCGCGCGGTCACGCAGTCCCAGTGGCGTGGAGACGTCCACGGCTTTGAGCAATGCTTCGACCTTATCAACCGAGAGAACGCCGGGCACGCGATGCTCCATCTTGGGAGACTCCACCAGCAGCGCCGGATTGTCGCTGCGCTGCTCATCGAGTACCAGAAACTGCAGAAACGAGCGCAGCGCCGAGAGAATCTT
>SKLB01000299.1 GCA_007123465.1 Spirochaetales bacterium | reverse complement strand
TGACCACTCCCACCGGAACTTCTTGTTGACCCCACGGGGTGCCTGCAGTAGCTTTTCACAGCAGAAGTTCGACAAGGAGGAGTTATGCCAGTTCGAAGCGCGGAAGCAAGCTGGAAAGGAACAAGCAAGAACGGTCAGGGATGGCTCAGGACCGAGACAGGGGCCCTGCAGGGTACGTATTCGTTTGGTTCGAGGTTCCAGAGCGAAAAAGGAACAAACCCAGAAGAGCTGATGGCGGCTGCACACGCCGGCTGCTTTTCGATGGCACTCTCGCTTATGCTGACCGAGGCCGGCTACGAGCCTGAAGCCATAGACACACGAGCCGGAGTGAGTATCGAACCGCAGGACGGCGGATTTGCCATAACCCGGATTGTGCTGACTCTCAAGGCAAAGGTCCCCGGTATTGATGAGGCCACATTCATGAGCCACGCCAACAATGCCAAGGAAGGTTGCCCGGTCTCCCAGGCGCTGAAGGCCGTTCCGGTGGAGCTCAACGCCCAACTCGTCTAGCAAGCAGCCCCCGGCAGCGCTCATAGAGTACAGATAGGCGTGGCACGATTTGCATAAGTGCTGCGCTGTTTGTACATTAAAGTAATGAGGGGGAAGCAGACAGCAAAGCACCTCATGCGCCTGGTCTTGGTGGCCCTGCTCGCACTACCATCCCTGGCCCTTGCAGTGCCGGCCGCAGCGCAACCGGACCAGCCCCCTGACATCATGGTAATCACGGTGCAGGGCACGGTGACAGCCGGCACCACCCAGTTCCTCAGAGAGAGTATCGAACAGGCCGAGCAGCAGCAGCTTGGGGCGCTGATTGTCCTGATTGACACACCAGGCGGGCTGGTTGATGCCACGCTCGATATTATCCAGGACATGCTCAACGCCTCGGTGCCGATTGTCACCTACGTCCACCCGCGCGGGGCAATCGCCGCATCGGCAGGATCTTTTATACTGCTGGCCGGACACGTTGCCGCCATGGCGCCCGGCACCACCACCGGTGCCGCAATGCCGGTCACCATGCAGCCCGGTGCAGAAGGTCAGCAGCAAGCCGACGAGAAAACAGTGACCTTTCTGGCCGGACACATGAAAAACATAGCCGAAGAGCGCGGCCGGCCTACTGGTCCCGCCGAACGCTTTATAACCGAAAACCTCACCCTGGGTGCTACTGCAGCCGAGCAGGAAGGCGTCATCGAGGTCATAGCCGCAGACGTGAGCGATCTTCTGCAGCAACTCGATGGCCGCACAGTCAGCGTCCAGCAGGAAGAGGTGACGCTGCGCACGCGCGGCGCCAACCTGGTAGAAACGCAGATGACCGCGGGCCAGCGGATAATCGACTTCATCAGCAACCCTCAGATAGCCTTTCTGCTCTTCATGCTGGGTGTCTACGGCATTTTCTTTGGCCTCAATATGCCCGGGACAATCGTTCCCGAAACCCTCGGGGCGGTAGCGCTTATCCTGGCACTGTTTGGCCTGGGGATGTTTGACGTCAACGCGCTGGGAATCGTACTGATTGTCATTGCGGTCATTCTCTTTGTGGCCGAAGCGTTTACCCCCACGTTCGGGTTTCTGGCTACCGGCGGCGCGGTTGCCCTGGTGGCAGGAGCGTTGCTGCTACCGGTAGAGCCGCTGTTGCCACAGGAGTGGTACCGTCACTTCCTTATCACCGTACTGGGCATGGCCGCAGTGACCGTAGGGTTCTTTGCGCTTGTTGTCACCAAGGTGGTGGCGGCTCGCGGTAAACCCTCGACCTACGAGAACGTCGGGATGCGCGGCTACGAAGGCGAGGTGATGGATGATCTGGACCCGGTCGGGATGGTCCGGATTCGTGGTGAGTGGTGGAAGGCCAGAAGTGACAGCAACACGCCAATTCCCCGGCAGAGCCGGATTCGGGTTACCGGCCAGGAGGGGATGGTCTTGATAGTTCAGCAACAGCAGCCGGAGCGCTCCGGCGATGCTTCAGCTCAGTCCGATTCAGAACAGTAGATGAGGAGGTTCATTCATGGAAATCATTCTGGAGTTAGTACAAGGCCAGACCTGGGGTTTGATCGGGGGCGTAGCGGTATTGGTGGCATTGCTTGTTGCGGCCATCAACATCCTGCGCGAGTGGGAGCGTGGCGTAGTGTTGCGGCTGGGACGCCTGATCGGCATCAAGGGCCCCGGCCTGATCTTTATCATTCCGATTGTCGACCGGCTGGTTCGGGTTCCGCTGCGCACTGTTGTCTTTGACGTTCCGGTGCAGGAGGTCATAACCAACGATAACGTCTCCTGCAAGGTCAACGCGGTGCTCTACTATCGGGTTGTGGATGCCAGCAAGGCGCTGGTCAACGTTCAGCACTATCACGAAGCTACAATCCAGTTGGCGCAGACCACGCTACGCAGCGTTGCCGGACAGGCACAATTTGACGAGCTGTTGTCGGAGCGCGACAAGCTGAACCGCCAGCTGCAGCAGATTATCGATGAAGCTACCGACCCGTGGGGGATCAAGGTCACGTCGGTGGAAATCAAGGACGTGGTCATTCCCTCGGACATGCAGCACGCCATTGCCCGCCAGGCAGTTGCCGAACGTATCCGGCGCGCAATCATCATTCAGGCCGAAGGCGAGAAGGAGGCATCCAAGCGGCTGGCAGAAGCCGCCGAAATCCTCGCCAGTCAACCGGGCGGCATGACGCTCAGGTCGTTTCGGACCGCCTCTGAAGTGGCCGCCGAGCAGGCCTCAACTCTGGTGTTTCCGCTGCCGATCGAGCTCGGAGAGATTCTCCCGGCACTGCAGCGAATCGGCAACCAGTCTAAAGCCGAGTAGGGTAGACAAGCGGCCGACTGATGGTCAGCGCAAGCGGTCCATCATCTGGACAGCCAGCCGCCGTCCACAGCGATGGTGTAGCCGTTCACGTAGTCGCTCGCCGCAGATG
>SKLB01000247.1 GCA_007123465.1 Spirochaetales bacterium | reverse complement strand
CTGTGAAAATGGACGCTCACCGGGATGCAGCATATAATTGAGCGCATCGATCAGGCAGGAGGACGGCATTGGAAGTACTCAACGGTATTCGGGTTATCGATCTGACACAGGCGCTCGCGGGCCCGTACTGCGCGCAACTACTCGGAGACTTTGGCGCCGAGGTGATCAAGGTCGAACGTCCCGCAGGCGGCGATCAGGCACGCGGCTGGGGGCCGCCGTTTGTTGCCGGTGAGAGCTCCTACTTCATGGGCACCAATCGTAACAAGCGCAGCATCACGCTCGACCTGCAGATTCCCCAGGCTCGCGAGATCATGGACTGTTTGGTAGACCGGGCGGATGTACTGATCCATAATGTTCCCAGACGCGCAACGCGCGAGAAGCTCGGAATCGATGCCGCGCGGGTACGGGGACGCAACAGACGTATCATCTGGGCATCGATCACCGGTTTTGGGCTCACGGGCCCCGAAGCCGAGAAACCCGGCTACGACGTCATCGCCCAGGCAATGAGCGGCACCATGGCGCTGACCGGTGAGCCCGACCACGGACCAACGCGTTTTCCGACCCCGATGGCCGATATAACCACCGGCATCTACACTGCCCTGGCGATTGTAGCTGCGCTGTACGAGCGGCAGTCAAGCGGCGTAGGCCAGGAGCTGGACCTGGCACTGCTGGATTGCCAGACCACCTGGTTGGCAAACGTCGCCTCGGCCTATCTGGCTACCGGGAGCGCGCCGGCCAAGCGCGGCAACGCGCATCCAAACATCGCCCCCTATCAGCCGTTCCACGCAGCCGATGACTGGTTCATTGTAGCCGCCGGGACCGAGGGGCACTGGAAGTCGCTGATCAAGACCCTCGGTATCGATGCGAATATCGGCGGCGACAGCCGGTTTTCCAGCAACGCGGAGCGCGTAGCACACCGCGAAGAACTCGATACGCTACTGAGTGAACAGTTTGCACGCCACCCGGTGGATTACTGGATCGGCAAACTCGAAGCCGCCGGCATACCGTGCGGACCAATCAACAGGCCCGAGCAGATCCTCAATCACCCGCATCTGGCAGCGCGCAATATGATAGTCAGTACGCAGCACCCGAGCGCCGGCCCGGTTCGCTCGCTGGGCAACCCGATAAAGATGAGCCGCACCACACCGCGCGCTGAACGGCCGGCGCCGCTTCTCGGAGAGCACACCGAAGCGGTGCTGTACGAACTCGGCTACGTTTCGGACCAAATCGAACAGCTTCGCCGGGTGGGTGCGGTCTGAAGCGGGTGCGGCTGCAGTCAATCGTCGTTATCCGCGGCCAGTATCGCCTCGATCCGCGCTGCGCGTGCTACCAGGGCTTCGTCGCTCTCGTAGCTGCCGCAGAGCTGCAACCCGAGCGGTAGCCCGTCCTCGCTCAGTCCGCACGGCACGGTTAGCGCCGGAACCCCGGCGTAGGTCCACGGCAGGTTCATTATGGGGCTACCGGTAGTCTCGATGCCGTGCGGTGCTGCTGTAGCACTCGCCGGACTGGCCCACAATGAGGCGCCGAGGCGTTCGGATTCCTGCGTGATACGCTCGCGCAGCCTGCTGCGGTCCTGCCTCGCTTGGCTGACCCGCTGCGAGTCTACCTCCCGGCCGCGTTGTACCAGTTCGGCGCTTTTCTCACTGTAGTGCTTGCGCTGCTTATCAAACCAGGCCGCGTGCACCTGCGCAAACTCGGCGGCAATCATGTCGTTGTGGGCAGCGTTGATCTGGTCAATGTCATCCAGCAGCGACGACTGTTCGATACGCGCACCGTCGTTTACCAGCCGTTCCAATCCACGCTCGAACGCCCGGCGGGCACCCGCATCGGCTTGCGCCAGATAACGCTCAGAGGGAACGGCCACTACTGATTTCTTATGAGTCGGCTCTCTGGCCGCAGCCTTGTGGTTCCACGGCCGGCACAGTACCGCCGCCAACCGCGCCACACCGGCAACATCGGACGCAAAGATTCCAACGTGATCAGCGGAAACCGAGAACGGAAAGACACCGTCGGTGGTGATTCTGCCGAAGCTCGGTTTGTAGCCCACGATTCCGCAGAACGCCGCAGGACGAATGACCGAGCCGATGGTCTGCGTCCCGAGCGCAGCGTGGCACATGCCTGCTGCTACCGCCGCCGACGAGCCGCTGCTCGATCCACCCGGGGTGTGTTCAAGGTTCCACGGATTGCGAGTGGGCCCCGGCGAGAAATAGGCAAACTCGGTGGTAACGGTCTTTCCGGCCACCAGTGCTCCAGCTTCCACCAGGCGTGTGACCGACGAGGCCTGCTGTCCGGCAAACAGCTCAGCGGAGAGCCGTGAGCCGGCGCGGGTTTCGAACCCGTCCACTCGGAACAGGTCCTTCACCCCGATCAGCAGGCCGTAGAGCGGCGGCCGTTTTGCCCTGTCGGCGTACTCGCTCTCCAGCGCAGCGGCCTGCTTCATCAGACGCTGTTCGCGCTCGGGCTCATCGATAAACGCCTTCAGCGTTGGCTCAGCTTCACGCATGCGTTGCAGTACGCGTGTAATCTCGTTCTGCAGGGCTTCATCGTGTTCACGCAGGTTCCGCAGCAGTTCTACTATGTTCACCGGAGCAACCAGGTTCAAATCACACCCTCCTCGCGCAAGGCCTCGATCTCGGAATCGCTGTAGCCCAACAGGTCTCCGTAGACTTCTGCGTTATGCTGACCCACGGTCGGCATCGGCGGGCGTGACACCTCATCGTCAAATGAAGACATCTTGATCGGATTCCCAGCGATCTTGACCGTCCCCACCACCTTGTCACTGACGTCTACAACCATATTGCGCGCCAGCACCTGGGGGTGCTTCAGCACCGCGTCAATACCGTTGATCGTGCTGTGCGGCAGACCGGCGTCAGCCAGGATGTGCTCCCATTCGGCAGTAGTCCGACAGCGGAACTCTGCTTCAAGGATCTGGTTCATTGCATCGATGTTCTGCGTGCGATCACCGTTGGTGCGGAACCGCTGGTCGTCGATGAGATCGGGACGGCGGATCACGTTGCAGAGCGTTTTCCAGAGCGCATCGTTTCCGATGGCTACCACCATGTAATCGTCTCTGGTGGCGTAGGCCTGGAACGGAGCGATCGTTGGATGGCGCGTGCCGAGGCGCTCGGGGTTACGGCCATCGACCTGGTAGCGCGCCAAGGCGTTTTCCAGCAGCGAGACCTGGCAATCGAGCATTGCCACATCGACCTTCTGGCCCTTGCCGGTCTGCGAGCGCTGATAGAGCGCCGCCATAATACCAATGGCGGTGTACAGCGAAGCCGACAGGTCACCGATCGAACAGCCGACACGCGTTGGTGGTCCGTCGGGCCATCCGGTGATGCTCATCAGCCCACCGGCGGCCTGTGCCAGAATATCGTAGGCCGGCCTGGCGGAATCCGGCCCGGTGTGCCCGTATCCCGAGGAGGCCGCGTAAATCAGCCGCGGGAACTCGGCCCGGAGCGTATCGTAGCCCAGGCCCAGCTTCTCCATAACTCCCGGCCGATAGTTCTCAACCAGGACGTCGTGCGTCGCAAGTAGTTTCTTCAGAATACTGCGCCCTTTCTCGGTCTTGAGATTGAGCGACACGCTCCGTTTACCGCGATTGATACTGATGAAGTAGAGACTGCGGTCATTCTTGAACGGACCGAAGCTGCGTGAATCGTCACCCTTGCCCGGAATCTCTACCTTCAGCACCTCTGCGCCGAGGTCCCCAAGAATCATGGTGCAAAACGGACCGGCCAATACGCGACTGAGGTCCAGCACGCGGACCCCGGCCAGAGGCTTGCTCATACTTTGTACTCCACGCTACTTCTTGCGCGCTTCTTCGGCCAGCCACGGATTGTCTGCAATCGATACGTCACCGTGCTTGGTGAGCTTGCACTTGGCCTTCTTCTGCATCAGTTGATCGTAGCGCTGATCCTCAACAAACGCAACAATCCGCGCAATGCTGGCCTCCCCGTCAACAAAACGCCACGGGAAACAGCCGATCAGCGCGCGCTGATTGAGCAGCAGGTCGATATCGCCGCCAACGCATTCAGCGTGGACAATGCTGTGGTTGAACATCTCGAGATGCATCAGCTGATACTTGTCATCGGTGAAGACCTCCGAAAGTCCCTTGCCGTATTTCTTTTTGAAGTGGGCATCGCACTCCTCGGCCTGGCGCGGCATCCAGTCACGAATCTTGGTGTTCATCGGGTGGTCGGCGCTACCGCAGTCAACGCCGATCCAGCGCAGCTTCTTCTGCTTGGCCCACTCGGCAAACTCACGGTCCGGCCCCGGATGCTTGACCATGTAGCGGACCTCGTCGGCGTTCGGCTGGTCCCAGCCGTACCGATGGTACCCGGTATTAATGATCAGGATGTCGCCTTCTTTGACTTCAACACGGTCTTCCACCATCCTGGAGGTGTAGATGTCGTAGTCTCCGGCGGCATCCGACAGGTCAACGATAACTCCGTCGTGCATCAGGTAGTCCATCGGCAGACTCGCCATATCGCGTCCCGGGGTGTAGAAGTGAATCTCGCCATCGAGATGCGTCCCGATATGGTTGGAATGCGTAACCAACTGGCCGTTGGCGCCGTTGGGAGCGAGGCGCTTGAAGTACTTCACCTGCAGCGGCTCATAGGTGGGCCACGGCGGGGTGCCGATACCCAATGGAATACTCAAATCGATTGCTTTCATTTCTGTCTCCTGGTGAAATTTCGGTATATCAATGATTCTTATGGTTTTGTTCCGTATCGTTCCGCGTAGGCCTCGAACGCGTCGTGAAAGCACTTGACCGGCGGCTTGACCAGACCCGCACCAACCATCCCCACGCCCGGATCCTTGTGCGCGATGCCGGTATTGATTGCCGGCAAAACACCGGTCTCGATAATCTTGAACAGGTCGATACCGGTAGGCGTACCGCGAAAGTCGAGCGCCGGAATCTGGTAGGTGTCATTCTCGCGCAGCGTTATGTCGTACATCCGCCTCGTAAAGTTGAGTGCATCCTGCGGCGTCCCCCCGACAAACTTGACTATCGCCGGCGCGGCCGCCATTGCAAACCCGCCGATACCGCCGGTCTCGGTGATGACCGAGTCACCAACGTCACGCGCGGCGTCCGCTTCAGAGTAGCCCGGCAGGTAGAGACCGTCCACCCTGGAAGCCGGGCCGGTGAACCACTGATCACCGAGACCCGATACCCGGATTCCGAAATCGGTGCCGTTGCGCGCCATGGCCACGATCATCGAACTACCGTCGATATTGCGCGCGGCATCGACGGCGGCTTTGCACGCCGGCATGGTAAGGTTGAGAAAGAAGTGGTCATTGGTGTGCATGAACTTCAGCACTTCACTGAGCTCTTGCTTGCTGCGATCGAGCATCACCAGGTAGGGCGCCATTTCACGAATCAACAGCGAGGTGCCGGCACGGTTGCGGTTGTGCCCTTCATCGCCCATCTGTAGCACCTGTGCGATCAGGTTCTTCATATCGATGGGGCCGTGCATTTCCAGCGCCTGCTTGAGCACCGGTGACAGCACATCCCCCATCCACTTCAGCCGCTTGATCACGTCGTCTGAGTTGGCCCCGTAGCGCAGAACCTTTCCGAGTCCCTCGTTGAGCGTGCAGTAGGCGGTATTGCCGAACGTTTCGTTTTTCATGATCCAGACCGGCATGCTCGACGTCATGATGCCCGCCATCGGGCCGACCGCGTCGTGATGATGACACGGGGCGTATTCGATATCCCCGGACGCCGCCAGCTCCTCGGCCTCTGTGGGGCCCTTCGCCAGCCCCTCGTAGATCAGTCCCCCGATTACTGCACCGCGTACCGGACCGGCCATCTTGTCCCAGGTTACCGGCGGACCGGAATGCAGCACCAGCTTCTTGTGCATGCCGGGCACAACGTCGCAGGCAATCCCGATATCGATCAACGTTGGCTTACTCTTCATCAGCCGTTCCACGGCCTGGTCGTTAGCCTGGTCGCGCTTGAGCGCAGAGTTGCTTTCAACGCGCTCAAGCAACTGCACCATGTGCCGGTCTCCACCGGCAGGCGGCTTCCAGTCCACCTGTAGTGCCTCGGCACCTTCACGCTGCAGCGACGCACTAAACTCTTCCAGCCCCAGGTTGAGTACCTTCAGTTCGCCGGAAAACAGTTGGTTGATCTTTGCAACACTCATTCAGTTACCTCACCCTCTGCATGATCTTGAGCGCCAACCGAGCGGCCTGGACGTTGGACGGCATCACAACGCAGCCGACCTCTTGCAGCGTACGCCTCTGCGTCGTCAGGCTCTGAGGATCGCCATCGGTGCCGGACACCGAGGCAATAACCGCCAGATAGCCGCCGTCATCTGCGGCCGCCTTTCTGGCAGCCGTGATTGCGTCAACCATGGCGCCGGCCGGATCACGGTGGGCACCGTAGCCGAGCACAAAGTCCAGCAGCAGCAACGCCATATCGCCACTGCGCAGTTCCTTCTCCAGCTGTTCATTGCGGATCGAGACGTCGATCATAGGATGAGGCCGACCAACGGTAAATGTGTCATCACCGAGATCGATGATGGTGTGTTCGCGCGAAACCGTTGGGTCCGCGAGACGATAACCCTCGTCGGGGTGAACGTTGGAGTAAACCCCGTTCAGCGCTTCCTGCATAACGAGCAGCGCCTCCTCTGCCAACGTGCCGCCGCAAAACAGGCCGCGCAGATACTTCTGTTTCCTGCCGAATGACGCGCTTTCGGTTGCAACAATTCCGGCAATCTCGTCATCGGACAGCGCGAACTCGGTAGGGTTGTGCTTGCGGCCGCCGGCCAGTTCAACCGCTATGCTGGCACAATCTTCGAGGCTTGGCGCGAAGCGGATCCTGCCCTCGTCCTGGCGACGCCGTGCACCGATGAAATGCACCACGGCCGGCTTGCCGCTCTGTTTCAGCGCCTCGATGGCACTGTCCACCACCGTCTCTGCCGGCGGCTTGGAAATCAGGCTGATCACCGTGGTCTCGGCATCAGCAGCCAGCGCTTCGATTCCCATAAGCATGCTGATACCGCCGACTTCCTGCTTGACGTCGCGGCCACCGGTCCCGATAGCCTGCGTGATACCGCTGCCGGCCTTGTCGATGCTGCAGCTGAGCTCCTGCAGCCCTGAGCCGGAGGCCGCCACGATACCGATCGGACCGCGGTTGATTACGTTGGCGAACGCCAGCGGCTTACCGTTGATGATCGCGGTACCGCAGTCCGGGCCCATAAACAGCAACCCCTTTTCGCGCGCCATCTTCTTCAGGCGGATCTCGTCTTCCAGCGGCACGTTGTCCGAGAATACCATGACGTGCAGACCACGCTCGAGCGCTTTGCGCGCTTCGCGTGCAACAAACGCGCCTGGAATCGACAAGAGTGCCAGGTTGGCTTCTGGTAATACTTCTACTGCTGCGGCCAGACTTGCAGGGCGAAACGCCTGCTCGCTGGTGCGGCTCTTTTTCTTCAACAATGAGTAGACAGCCGTCTCTGCCTGGTTGAGGGCATCTTCGGTTTCACCCTCCAACGCGACAATGAGGTCATTGGCCGTTGCTGACTCCACGTCAGCGTTGCTCATGTTCATGCCCTTGAGCAGATCACGATTCATGTCAGTACCCATCGCCACAACGGCCTCGGAAATATTGTCAGTTTTCTTCACATCCTGATTGATCAACATGAGAAAGACCGAATCGTAATAGGCGTCTTTGCGGACAATAATTCTCTTCACGAGCATCTCTCCTGAAATCGCCACGTTGTGGTGTAGATATATACCATGTGGACGGTCGTTGTCAAAGAAGCGCGGCGAGTGTGCACCCCGGCGCACAACGCAAGGAGCCTTCAGCGCGTGAACGATGAAGGCTCCAGAAGGTCAGGTTGCATCCGCAACCTGACCGCGCGAACGAGCTGCAGCGTGATCAGCTGCCGCTCTTGAGGCTCTGCGGATCGAGAACGGCGTTGAGTACGATACCGACGATTGCCGCAAGTCCCAGTCCGCCAAACGAGAAGATGCCGATTGCGATGTCAACTTCAGCCGCTGCGGTTCCCAGCCCCAGCACCAGCATAGCGGCAACGATCATCAGCTTCTTGGGATCGTCCATGTCGAGCTTGGCATCAACCATGTTCTTGACACCAATCGAGCTGATCATGCCGAACAGCAGAATCGAGATTCCACCGATAACCGGAGCCGGTACGGTAGCGATCAATGCGGTAAACTTGGGGATCAGCGACAGCACAATGGCGAAGACAGCCGCAATTCGCATGACCCACGGATTGTAGACTTCGGTCAGAGCGATAGCACCGGTGTTCTCACTGTAGGTAGTGTTGGCCGGGCCACCAATCAGGGCCGATAAGGACGTTGCCAGACCGTCACCCAGCAGCGTGCGGTTGACACCCGGGTCTTTGATGAAGTCACGCTTGGTCACATTGCCGATAGCCAGAACGTCACCAAAGTGCTCGACCATGGTTACAATGGCAATCGGTACGGTGAAGCTGATCGCGGTAGCCGAAAACTGCGGCAGAGTGAAGCGGGGAATGCCGAACCACGCGGCTTCCGCTACGCCACCGAAGTCGACGATACCGATGATCACCGACAACAGATAGCCCGCGATAATTGCCAACAGCACCGGAAGCAGCGACATGAACTTCAGGTTCCAGCGCGGCAGAACAATCTTGACGAAGATTGCAGCGGCAAACGTAAACAGAGCCACAAACCAGCATCCCAGCACGCCGATCTGTTCTGCAACATTGCCGACGTAGCCGTCGGTAGCATTCATTATCGCTACCGGTGCCAGAATAATACCGATCAGGATAATCACCGGGCCGGTAATATGCGGCGGCAGAATACGGTGCAGCACGTCAGCGGAGACAAACGTAAAGATGATCGCCACCACTACGTAGACCAGGCCGGCAATCAGTATACCACCCAGTGCAAACGGCAATCCCTCATTGGCGCCAATGACAAACAGTGCCGGCAGGAACGCAAACGAGCTCCCCAGGAATACCGGAACCTTCCACTTGGTCACCACGTGAAAGATCCAGGTTCCTACCCCAGCAGCAAACAGGGTAACACCCACATCAAGACCGGTCAGCAACGGCACAAGCACCGTTGCACCGAACATGACGAAGGTGTGCTGCAGACCCAGAACAACCGTTTTACCGGTTACGGGTTCGTTCAACGAATCAGACATGTGTAACATCTCCCTCTACACAGATGTGTTCTGCCGGAGGCACGCTCCGGATAGATGGCGACATTGTATATGATAATGCCGTTAAATCAAGCTATTTTGATGAAGTTCATGAAAAACCAGAGCATCCCGACCGCGGCGTCGGTTGCCGATGTCTGACCGTGCTCGAGTAACCGCGATTCAACGTGGTGTGGCGCCGCAGGCGGTGTTGCAGCGCCGGGGCACGCTTCTACTCTGAAGAGCCGCTCGGTCAGCTGCAGCAGATAGGCGGGAAACTGCCGCCGGACGGCAGCAGCTACCAGTGTTTGACCGGCAGCCGTGGTAGCGTGCAGGCGCTGCTCTATCGCCGTGCGGTTCAAGCTGCTGCAGCAGGTGTTGCTGGCATGACAGAGCTCCTGCGCCAGGAGTGCCCCGGCGAGAAAATCGTCCCCGGAAGGCGTCAGCCCGATCCCGAGTCCTACCAGGGCGGAAAGATCCCGCGCATCGGCTGCGGCTGCAAGCAGCCGTTGCGCGAAGGCACTCACCGGGTTGTGAGCCGGATCGTGAATCAGCCCCAGCAGGCCGCCGGCGCTTCCATACTCCACAACGAGCGCCTGCAGCGCAGCGATGCGCTGCTCGGTAATGCGGTACTCGGCGCCGTGCGGCAGGCCTCCGTCCCAGCGTTGAGCGCCGGCGTAGTCTACCAACCATTTCCATCCGATTCTCAGCATGGACCGGTCGAGTGTACACTCGGTACCGCGGTCCAGCGGTGCCGGCAGGCGGTTAAGCAACAGCGCCGCGGGGGCCATATCTGCGGCCCGGCACACCAGCGAGACCAACCCCCGTGCGTCAGACAGCTCCAGGTTCACAGCGCGGCGATACACCGAGTGCACCCGCATCCGTCCCTCGGTCGGCACCAGAGTCCCCGCCTTCAGTGCCGTCAATTCATGCCGCTCCTGCCGGCCAGCTGTGGGCTGCATAACCACCAGCAGTGTAGCCTCGTAGCAGCGCTGTGTCGAGCGTGGTATACTCGACGCTACACTATGGCTCAATCAAACACACACCGCAGCGGCACGCTCTACGCCATCGGCGCCTTCGGCCTGTGGGGGCTGCTGCCGCTGTACTGGCGCCTGCTGCACGGCGTTCCGGCTTACGAGATTCTGGCGCATCGCACCTTCTGGTCGTTTGTGTTTGCCTCGATTGTCCTGCTGTTCATCGGCAAACGCGATTTCCTGGCTACCCTGACCCAGCCGCGACTGCGACGCGCCATGCTGGCCACCGGACTGCTGCTCGGCCTTAACTGGTTCACCTACATCCTTGCGGTCAATACCGATCGCGTTTTGCAGGTCAGTATGGGCTACTACATCAACCCGTTGTTCAGCATTTTTCTAGGGCGCATCTTTCTCAAGGAGCACCTGACCCTGTTGCAGCGGGTGGCGGTTCTGTTTGCCGCCGCCGGAGTAGCGGTACTCATCATTGCTCACGGTGTGGTGCCGTGGATCGCGCTGATCCTGATGACCACCTTCGGCTTCTACGGCCTTGTCAAAAAAACCGTAGCTATCGATGCATTGACCGCCCTGGCGATCGAAACGCTGGTGCTGTCACCGATTGCCGCCGCGGTTATCATAGCCGGAGTAGTACGCGGCGCCGGCGCTCTGGGTCGGGTCAGCCCGGGTGTAGACGCGCTGCTGATTGGCGCCGGTGTGGTCAGCGCGATACCGCTGTACTGGTTCGCCATGGGAGCTCAGCGCATACCGCTGGCGCGCGTTGGTTTCCTGCAGTACATCGCACCAACGCTGATGTTCCTGATCGGCGTTCTGCT
>SKLB01000218.1 GCA_007123465.1 Spirochaetales bacterium | reverse complement strand
GCTTTGAACGCGCGGTAGCGCTGCTCGAGTCTGTGCATGTGACCGTGAAACACTTCAATCCACTCGGTGAGACTGTAGCCGTGGTACTGCTGCACCTGTTTCTTGGACGACGGGAAGAGATAGCGGTCCCACAATGGGTGCGCAGCCGCGGCGTTATAATAGTTCTCCAGATAACCGAGGTAGCGTATAAACCCGACCACCGGCACGGGTAGCGCGCGCATCTGCTGCAGAATGTAGCGATTGCGCGCCTGGCGGATCCGCTCGCGTTCGGCCAGGTAGCCGCGCTTGATGCGCAGAAAATGCGGGAAGAACGGATGCTGCGGCAGCCGATAGGTGCGATAGAAGTGCGGCAGATTGTGAACTTCGATACGCGCATCGTGCAGCAGCCGGAAAGGACCTCGGCCCAGTCGTACACGCTGCAATTCTGCCGCGTTACGCAGGTAGATCAGCAACAGCGGGTACTCGGCGTTCTTCTGCAGCGTCTTCGGCTGGCGTTGCAGCAGCTCGGTGAGCGTGTAGGACCTCGTTGAGCGCCGCTGTACACGGCGTCTCGATCGGACCGGTCGATAGCGACGCATATACCGCTATTTCTATCCTACCAGCGGCTGAATTTCCAGCTATCTGCGCTATCGTAGCGCTAAGGCAGTTCCAGCTCTGCTTCCTCTCGCGGTAGTCGGATCAGGTAGCCGACCACACCACACAACGCCGACACCAGCATGAGACCGATACCGAGGCTGAAAAGCGTGCTGAACAGCCCCAGAAGCAGCGCAATCAGCGCGGCAAACAGCGTTTCGGCCTGCGACTCCACCGACAGCGCTGACGCCAGCGACTGTTCGTCCATGCGCTCGCTGACGTAGGCAATTCCCATCGGCTTGCGCAGGTTCTCCAGCAGGTAGATACCGACAAACGGCAGCACCGCTATCGCCGGCAGGCCGAGCCGGTGGAACGCTCCGCTGAGCAGCCCGAAGCCGACGCCGATCAGCAGCGTGGCGTTCAGCGGAATTGCGAGCCCGGCGTAGCGATCGGCGAGGTTTCCCGACCTGCGCGAGGCGGCAGCGGTAGCAAAATAGAGCAGCGAATAGACCAGCCCGGTTACCACGGCCGTGCGTTCCTCCCCTGCCAGCGCGGCAAGCAGCGGCAGCGACAGAGCAACCGACTTGAGAATCGGCTGCAGGTAGTCCTTGCACGCTTTGTAATAGCCGCTGTAGAGCGCCTGATTGGAAATGGCGCGCAACGCCGCCGGCCTTCGCATGCTGGCGATAAGCGAACCGATCACCGCGGCGAACTCGTCGCGCACCGTCTTGTTGCTTGCGTGGCGCGGCCCGTCCAGATTGGCGGGGTAGGTCATGATCAGGATCAGGTCGAGCACGTAGGGAATGATAGTGAACAGGAAAACCGGCGCGTAGGACCGGTGGTGGAATACCAGCGCAGCGGCTATCAGCGCCGAGACCCCTGCGCCACGCTGCGACCAGGAGCGCGTGTGCCCGTAATAGTGGGTCCGGAGGTGCTTCCACCCGCGCGAGTTCAGGTAGTCAAAGATCATCGCCTTGTGGGTGCCGGTGCGAAACGCATCCCCGAACGCGTACGCCGCCATCGCGGCAAACAGCAGCCAGTACTCGGCGGCGAAATAGAACACGATAAAAGAACCGATGTAGGCCAGAAAAGACGCCGCCATTGTCATCCGCCTGCCGAGCGCATCCGCCATCAGACCGGAAGGGATCTCCATCACGTTGATGAAGATCTCACGCGCCGCGTACAAACTGCCGATCTGCGCGTAACTGAGCCCCTTCTCCAGGAAGAAGAGCATCAGAAACGGCTCGTAGAAGCGCAGGTTCTTGAGAAAGCCGTAGGCGCAGAACTTGTAGTATTGCAGGTTGCGCGAGAACGAACGATCCTCGGAATGCGATTGGCTACTCACGGCTGTCCTTGACGCTTGCTATCGGCATTGGCTATCGTACCACAACGTGAAACAGGAGACACCGCATCAAGCGTCGATCTGATCATAGCGCCAAAACCTCTCATACGCAAAGCAATGCGCGCCGCGTTCGGTGGTCGGCATTCCTGCGCGACGTCTTGATCTGCTCGTTGGGTGCCTATGGCGGTCCGGAAGCGCACATGAGCGTTTTTCTCGACCAGATGGTGGTCAAACGTGGCTATCTGAGCGAGACCGACCTGGTCGAGCTGATCGCGCTGTGCAGCATTCTGCCCGGCCCGACCAGCACCCAGACCATCGTCTCGATCGGTTACCGAACCGGCGGGCCGTTGCTGGCGCTGTTTACGATGCTGGTCTGGGCAGTGCCCGTACTGGTGATGATGACGGTACTCTCGTTTCTCTACCACTTCCTGGCGGTGCACGAAATCCCGTTCGACGTGCTTCGCTACATCGGGCCGATGGCGGTCGGGTTCATCATCGTGGCGGCGTTCCGGATCGGCCGCAAGGTCGTCAGCGATCTGCCGACCGCGCTCCTGATGCTCTTTGGAGCGGTCATGACCTATTTCATCCGGGCCCCGTGGATCTTTCCGGCGGTCCTGGTCACAGGCGGACTGGTAAGCGTTCTACTGGCGCGGGAGCCCGGCATGTGGAACCCGGTCCGCATGGATCCCCCGTGGCGTTACCTGGCAATCTTCGCGCTGCTTGCGGTCGGCGGGATCACGCTGGCAACGCTGACCCAACACCGGCTGGTGCAGCTGTTCGAGAGCTTCTACCGCTACGGTTACCTGGTGTTTGGCGGGGGGCAGGTAGTGGTACCGGTGATGCACAGCGAGCTTGTGCACGTGCGGCAGTTTATGACCAACCAGGAGTTTCTGACCGGCTACGGTCTGGTGCAAGGGCTGCCGGGTCCGATGTTCAGCTTTGCCGCCTACGCCGGCGGCATGGCGGCGCGCGGAGGATCGGCGCTCTTTCAGGTGG
>SKLB01000087.1 GCA_007123465.1 Spirochaetales bacterium | reverse complement strand
TCAATTGGCGGTAACTCACTCCGGCGGCCTGCAGGTCTTCCAGGATGTAGTACGGCATGCCCAGATGCTCGGGGGAGACAAAGCTGAACGTCGGACGGAAGCGCGCCAGCGCCTGGACCAGAGAGTGAGCCGTGCGCCCGAACTTCAGGTCACCCACCAGGGCGATCGACAGCTCCTCCAGGCGGCCCTGGGTCTTGCGGATCGAGTAGAGATCGAGCAGGGCCTGGGTCGGGTGCTGGTTGGCACCGTCGCCGGCGTTTATGACCGGGACATCGACCACCTCGGCGGCGTAGCGCGCCGCGCCTTCTATTGCGCTGCGGATCACGATCAGATCGGCGTACATGCTGATGGTCTTGAGCGTATCGGCCAGGCTTTCGCCCTTCTGGGTTGAAGTGCCGCCGGAGCCACTCATCGACAGTGTCTGGCCGCCGAGCCGCTTCATGGCGGTATCAAACGAGAAGTGAGTGCGGGTTGACGGTTCGAAGAAGAGCAGCGCAGCGAGCCGGCCGCTGAGATCGGGGCGTACCCGTTTTGCCTCGATATCTTCGGCCAGCTGCAGTAACGCCAGGGTCTCCTGTGGCGCGAGATCACGCATCGAGATAAGGTTCTTCACGTTTCCTCCTCTAGTCTGTGCTGTAGCGCACTCCACGCGGCGCTGCGATAGGATTGCGCGGCAGCCGCGGCGTCCTGTTCCTGATAGATGCCGCGTCCAACAATAATCGCGTCGGCTCCACCGCGAACCGCGCTGTTGACGTCGAGGTACTGCTGCCCGAGGTCATCGCCCTGTTCCGACAGGTGCACTCCGGGCACCAGCAGCAGCTGCCCCGGGGGGACCTGTCTCTTGAGGGTGCGCAGCGCAGCGCGGTCTTCGGCGTGGCCGATGTAGCCGGGCACCTGGTAGCGCCGGCGGCCGCCGATCTCGAAGACGCGCCGAGTGTATTCCTGGCTGATCAGGTTGCCGCGTGAGCTCATTCGGGCCAGAAGCAGCGCACCGCACTCAGTACCGGCGGTGCTGTCCGAATCAGCACGCAGCCCGTCCAGGATTGCTTCGCCGGCAATCATGTGCACGGTAACCAGATCCGCCCATTCGGCGATGCGCGCGGGGCCGCCACGATACTGCTTCTGTACCGTGCTGCCGATATCGGCAAACTTGCGGTCCTCAAGGATCAGCAGATCGGACTGTTCTGCGGTCCGGCGCAGCCGGCTGCTGAACGCCTCGAGGTCACCCTGCATGATGTCCGCGTGGGTCTTGACCATGCAGAGTGCCGGCGCACACGCCTCGAGAATCGCGAAGAATCGCTGTTGGTCGGTCACATCGAGCGACAGTACCAGGTTGGACTTCTTGCGCTGCATCGTGTCGCGGATGCGCTGCAGCAGCGGCGCGGCGGGCGCGGTCGGTTTGCGCACGACGGTATCGTCGCTTTGTCCATCTCGATGGATGAACCTATCGACCGCTTCTGCATCGGTGCGACTGATGCGCCCGGCGCGCAGCAGCGTCTTGACCAGCTCGGCAACGGAGCTAAGCGCGTGCAGCTGGAGTCCGTGGGCTGCCAGTTGGGACTCAGCGTCGCTGCTGCGGTCGATTATTACTGCGATGTGTTCTGCCTGCAGGCCCTCGGCTTTCAGGGCCTCGATTGTCTCCAGCTTGCTCTGCCCGGTGGTCACCAGGTCGTCCACCACCAGACAGCGCATCCCCGCTGAGTAGTCGCCTACAACCAGTCCGCCGGTGCCGTAGTGTTTGCGCTCCTTGCGCAGCTGCAGCAGCGGCTTGCCCGTAATAGCGCTGATATGAGTGGCTATCGGTACCGCGGTATACGGAATGCCGACAACCGCGTCGTAGGTCAGCGCTGTAGTGCGGGCTACAAGCAGCTCGGCCATCGCGCGGCACAGCTGCGGCCGGGTTACCGCTGCGCGCAGGTCGAGGTAGAAGGGCGACTGTACACCGCTTTTCAACCGAAACGATCCGAAGCGCACCGCACCGATATCGTCCAGTGCCAGTATCAGTTGTTCCTGTTGCATTCAACCTTCCTTTGCTACCGTCTGCCGGTAGACGCCGGCGCAGACGGTGGCAACTACGCGCCCGGTCAGTGTGCGGCCGGCAAACGGTGAGTAATGTGCCTTGGTGTGAAATCGCGCCGGATCCACCGTCCAGCGCGCCGTTGGATCGATTATTGTCAGGTCGGCGCGTTTGCCGGCCGTTATCGAGCCGCGGTCGGCGAGGCCAAAGATGTGCGCGGCGTTGCCGGATGTGAGCTCTTGAACGCGCTTGTACGGGATGCCGTCACGCGCTGCGGCATCCAGCAGCAGGCCCATGCTGGTCTCAAGCCCGGGAAAACCGGAGGGTGCCTCCCGGTAGGGCTGATCTTTCTCTGTCAGCGTGTGCGGAGCGTGGTCTGATCCGAGGCAGTCGATTATGCCGTCCAACAGCGCCTGTTGCAGCGCACTGCAGTCCGCCGGATCGCGCAGGGGCGGGTTGACCTTGGCGTGGTTGGAAAACTTCACCGTAGCGCCGCTGTCCAGCCAGAGGTGGTGCGGCGTTGCCTCGGCAAATATGCGTCCGCGGGGTTTCAGCCGGCGCAGCAGTTCGATCTCTTCGGCGGTGGAGACGTGCACCAGGTAGAGCGTGCAGCCGGTCTGGAGAGCGGACTCAATTGCCAGCTGTGCGCCCTGCACCACGCACGCACGCGGACGCAGCCGATGGTGGTTTGATGCACCGCGGCGGATGCCGCCGGCATCGACCGCGTCCAGGCACGCTTGCAATTCCTGGTGCACCGCCACGGGAATATCGTACTGCGCTGCCAGCGTCATTACGGCTTTCAGCGAACTCGGATCGCGTACTATCTCGTTGGAGCTGGAGCCCGCCAGAAAGACCTTTATGCCGGCAACATCCGCTGGAGCTGTCTGCAGCACCGCG
>SKLB01000274.1 GCA_007123465.1 Spirochaetales bacterium | reverse complement strand
CTGGATTTCAGAGCCTCGGTGACGCTCTGCTACGCTATACAAACAGCCGGGAATGCACTGCTGCTTGAGAAATCCTGCAAATACCGGGGTAATCCGCGTTTCTTTTACAAGGTTCGTAACATTTCTGAATAATTAACTTGTGTAATCGCGAAAGTCATGTATACTTTCCCGAGGAGATTAGTTGAATGGTCAGCATTCTCGTTATTTCCAGTGCGGGTGCGCGTAACGGTGTTCTCCGCACAATCCTGCCGCCTGAGTATCAAGTTGCTTTTGCTGACGTTGTTTACGATATCCGCTCCACGTTACAGGGCACGCGGGCAGATGCAGTGCTGTTCGACGTTATTGGAGCTGATGCAGAACCTGAAGCAATCCAGCGGCTGCTGAGCAGTGCCGGCAGCCTTCCATTTGCCCCACCGATGATCGTGTTGTCTTCCTTGCGCAATGACGAGTCGATCGTCGGGGCTATCCATGCCGGCGCTTTTGATTACATTGTAAAACCTTACAGCGCTGTGCGTCTGCTTCGGGCCATCGAACGCGCCGTGATTGCACGCTCCATCGCCAGCAGCCGACTCGATGAAGAAACAACCGAGATCGCTGGAGAACAGTTTCTCGGCAGCAGCGGGTCGGCGCGGGAGGTTCGGTACCTGATCCGCTCGTTCAGCTGTGCTGATGCCCCGGTCTTGTTGCAGGGAGAGAGCGGAACCGGCAAAGAGCTGGCGGCGCGCCTGATTCATGGTCTGTCGCGTCGTGCGGCGGGGCCCTTCGAGGCGGTCAACTGCGCCGCGGTTCCCGAAACCCTGTTCGAATCAGAGTTTTTCGGCAGCGAGCGCGGCGCGTTTACTGGTGCGGTGTCGCGCCCAGGGTCGTTTGAGCGTAGCGCGGGCGGCACGCTGTTTCTGGATGAGATCAGCGAAACCACACTTCATGCGCAGGCAAAACTGCTGCGATCGATTGAGAGCGGCACCATCGTGCGGGTTGGGGGAGGAAGGAAGCTGACCGTGGATCAGCGCGTGATCAGCGCAACCAATTGTGATCTCGATGCTCGCGTCGCTGCCGGAGGGTTCCGCGGTGATCTGTTTTTCCGGGTCTGCGTGCTGCTGCTGAAGATTCCGCCGCTTCGTGAACGCCTGGAAGACATACCGCTGCTGGCGTGGCACTGGTTACGACTGCTGTACCCCGCGAGCAAATCCTTTACCCCGGAAGCAATCGAGCGCCTGGTGGGCCACCGCTGGCCGGGCAACACACGCGAGCTGCGCAACGTCGTTCACCGCAGCGTACTCATGTGTCCGAGAGACCGGCTCGGCGCCGCTGATATCCGGCTCAGCGCATAGGGTGATCAGCGGATAAGGCGCAGGTCGATCCCGTCGATAATCGGAGCGCTGCTTCCGTCTGGGTCCGCAAAAACATCAACGATGTTGCCCAATACGATTATGCGGCTGTTGGGCGTTACAACACCGTGTTGGTCGTTTGCGGCCGCGCGATCGGAAACACGCTCAACGAACTGAGGCCCCTCCACAAAGACGTAGGCGCGGTAGAGGTGAATTTCCTCCAGCCCGATCCAGCGTCCGGTTACCAGTTCAATCTGTACCAGAAAGCTCTCCGGCTCGGGGTCGATGACCACTATCTCGGCTACCACGCCATCAATCACTACCGCACGGTCGGTCGGCAATCCAGCTGGGCCCTCGTCCTCGAGTATGCGATGAATCTCCTGCAGCGTGATCGAGAAATCAACCGTTGCCGCCTGCACCAGGCGCTGCTGCGCGCCGGGCGCCGCCGCGCTCAACATAAAGACTAGGTAGAACGCCAGTTTTCCGTAAGCTCCGCGTAACCGCACGCCAACTCCTTTGCATCCTTCGGTTGCATTATAGCAGAACCGCGCGCAATGTGTCCAAGCACGGAAACCGAACTCCAAACGTGCTATGCTGTTTCTATATGATCCATTCTGCTCCCGGTTCAACAGACCAGACTGCTCTGTTCGGCGGCTACAGCGCGCTTGTGGTTGGCGCAAGCGGAGGGATCGGCCGAGAGGTGGCGCGATCCCTCTCGGCCCTCGGTGCCGAGCTTCGCGTGCACGGCCGCCACGCCGGGCGGACAGAAGCGGTGGCTGCCGAGCTCCGCGGTTCCGGCGCACGGGCAACTGCGGTGGTTTGCCCAATCGATCCTCGGCAGCCGATTGAGCAGGCCATCGAGTTGTTACTCGGACGGCAGATACCGGATATCGTTGTGGTGTCCTACGGGCCGTTTCTGGAGCAGCCGTTGTACCGCACCGGCGCGGCGCAGTGGCGCGAGCTCTACGAAGCCAACCTGATGCTACCGGTGCTGATCGGACAACGCTGTCTTCCGGCCATGGTCGAACGCGGATTTGGCCGTGTGCTGGTTTTCGGCGGAACCGGTACCGCCCAGATCCGTGGCTACCGCAGCGTCGCTGCGTACAGTGCGGTCAAGACTGCACTGATGTCGTGGGTCAAGAGCGCAGCGCGTGAGGTGTCCGGTAGCAATGTAAGCGTGACCGCACTCTGTCCGGGCTACGTTGATACCGAGTATCTCGATGACGCGGCGCGCGCGCGCTACTCCCGGCGGGTTCCAGAAGGCAGGCTGTGGACGCCGCAGCAGGTTGCTTCGGCCGCGGTTGCCGTACTCGATCCGCGGTCGGCCCTGTTCAACGGTGCACTGATCGCCGTGGACGGTGCAACGGTGGGGTGAAGGTGCATCGCGGATGCCTGGAGACGCACACTATTTGACAAAACTGCAATGGGCGCATACTATTGTGCCGATTGTATAAGTAAAATGGCCGGGTGATTTGCCCCGGGGCAGAGTGAAGGAGAATCATGAGCAATAACGAGATCGTAGCGGGATTCGACGAAGAAAAGGACGAGAGCCTCAAGATCCGCCTCCAGAAAGTAGACTCTGTCGAGGGCTGCCTGATCATG
>SKLB01000215.1 GCA_007123465.1 Spirochaetales bacterium | reverse complement strand
GCGCCCACTCCGAGAAACTGCTCGGCCAGGCCGACAATCGGAACGCGCCGTTCGTAGCGCCGCCCCTCCATCACCTCCAAGGTCAGCTGCTCGCCGGGCCGCACATCCAGGATATCGGCCAGGTTCTGTGTCAGCAGCAGCCCTTCGGCCGGAATCGCTAACGGCTGCAGCTCGGCGTCGATTACCCGCCGCAGGTAGGGTTCCGGCGGGAAGCCTTCGATCACGGTATTGTAGCTGCGGTGACCGTTCTTCAGGCGGACCGGGAAGGATCGCACCGGTTCAGCATACAGCACCCCCGGCAGGCTGCGCAGCTCATGAATCGCCGAGAGCGAGGTCGGCTCCGCAAAGGTCACCGTGTAGTCCTGACGCTGGGCGAGGCCGTACTGAACCTGGATGATGTGGTCAAAGACATCACCCCAGAACAGCCCCATCACCAGGATGGCGCAGGCGCTGGCAATGCCGACCACCGTCAGGGAAGCCTTGATCCATTGGCGCTCGAGGTTGCGCAGTATAATGCGGGTTGGCTGGTCAAGCAGCCGCTGCAGCCCGAGCCTCTCGAGGATTGTGGGGCGGTAAGTTGCGGGCGGTGCGGGCCGCATCGCCTCCGCGGGCGGCAGCCGCAGTGCGCGCAGGGCCGCCAGCACGGCACCTGTGAGTGACGCGCCACCGGTCAACGCCGCCGCGGTAAGCACCACCGGCCAGTCGAGGCGGTACTCCAGAAAGGGGAAGTGGAAGAACTCCAGATAGAGCTCCGCCATCGCCTGGCCCATCCAGACACCCAGCGCCGTGCCCAGCGCCGCGCCGGCGAGCGCAATCACCAGCACCATCTTGACGTAGTGCAGCGCTACGGCGAGGTCGCGATAACCAAACGCTTTCAGAACCGCAATCTGTTCGCGCTGCAGCGTAATCAGCCGTCGGACTACAATATTGAGCAGGAAGGCCGCCACCGCCAGGACAATCAGCGGCAGCATAAACGCCATAATCTCCAGCTGATTGAGCTCCTCCGAGATCAGGTTGTGAGAAATCTGATCCTCTCGCCCGTAGGCTCCCTGGCTTCCGTAGGCTGCCAGAAGCAGATCCAACCGGTCCATCACCGCCTGCTGGCGCGCACCGGGTGCGAGCGTGAAGCTGACATCGTTGAAGGCTCCCTGCATGCCGTAAGCCGCGGCAAGGGCGCTGTGGCCCATCCACAACACCCCGAAGCGCTCAGGATCGGGAAAGAGCATGCCCGGTTGCACCTGGTAGAGAAACTCGGGCGAGAGCGCAATTCCAACTACCGTCAGCGTGCGGCGGCGGCCGCCGATGATGGCGGTCAGCGTATCACCGGGGCGCAGGCTGTGGGTCTCTGCAAAGACCTCGTTCAGGACCACCTCGTCCTCGCGGCCGGTCCTGACCAGGCGTCCCTCGCGTATGAACAGCCGGTTCAGAATCGGTTGCTCTCCTTCCGGAATCGAGACAATTCGCCCGCTGACCGGTTCATCAAAGTCCGCTATCTCCAGGTTCACAACCGCCGAAACCCGTGTTTGCACCTGGTTTATGCCGGGAACCTCCTGCAGCCGCTCGGCAAGGCCCTGCGGCGCCCGCCGCAGCGAGGCAAATCCATCGGCAAAGCGATAATCGACGTAGTAGCTCTGCAGCGTTGACTGCAGCGTGTCGGAGACACTCGCCATGGTAACGTAGACCGAGACTCCCGCCACAATTACAAAGGCAATCGCGATAATCTGGCCGCGCATGTGCTTGAGGTCGCGGAGCATCTTGGTATCAATCGCTTTCATGGCATCACCACGTCAGCTCGCCGGGCTTCTTCTTGTGCTCGTTCTCGTGGGTTTCGGTAATCTGCCCGTCCTTGAGGTGTATCACCCGCTCGGCCATCTCTCCCTGCACCACGTTATGAGTAATGATCACCGTTGTGGTGCCCAGCTCGCGGTTGACCCGTTCCAGCGCTTCCAGCACAACCACGCCGGTCTTTGAGTCGAGCGCGCCGGTAGGCTCATCGCACAGCAGCACGGCCGGACGCTTGGCGATCGCACGGGCTATAGCCACACGCTGCTGCTGTCCGCCGGAGAGCTGCGAAGGGAAATGGTCGGCGCGGTCGGTAAGCTGCACCAGCTCGAGCGCCTCCATCGGCTTCATGGGCGTCTTGGCGATGTCGGTCACAATCGCCACGTTCTCCAGCGCAGTGAGGCTCGGAATGAGGTTGTAGAACTGGAAGACAAAGCCGACGTAGTTGCGCCGATACTCGGTCAGCTCGCGGTCTGCGGCGCGGGTGAGGTCGGTGCCGCGGTAGAAGACATGCCCCGCGGTGGCGGTATCCAGTCCACCGAGAATATTGACCAGAGTCGATTTGCCGCTGCCCGAGGCGCCCAGCAGCACCACCAGCTCGCTGTGGTAGAGCTTGAGATCTATGCCGCGCAGTGCGTGAACCTGCACCTCGCCCATGTCGTAGATCTTGGCAAGTCCACGTGTCTCAAATACTGCCTCTGAACCGTCCGTCACCATTTCTCCAGATTATACCGTACTGAATGATAGTCACAGCCTCAAGCGTTTCAGAAGCTGCGCGTTGATCGCCACAACCACCGTACTGGCCGACATCAGCACCGCGCCTGCCGCCGGCGTGAGCAGGATACCCCAGGCGGCAAGCGTCCCCGCTGCCAGTGGAATCGCGACGATGTTGTAGCCGGCGGCCCACCAGAGGTTCTGCAGCATCTTGCGATAGGTGGCGCGCGACAGGGCGACGATCTTTGGAATGTCACGTGGATCCGAGCGCACCAGCACGATGTGTCCGGCTTCCACCGCAACATCGGTCCCCGCCCCGATCGCGATGCCGATGTCGGCGGTAGCCAGCGCCGGGGCATCGTTCACTCCGTCGCCCACCATCGCCACCTTCTTCCCCTGCTTCTGCAGCTCCTGTACCTTGGAGGCCTTGTCTTCAGGC
>SKLB01000019.1 GCA_007123465.1 Spirochaetales bacterium | reverse complement strand
GCACGAAACGTGATGTACTGAAAGACGTTGAACGGCGTGAAGTAGCGCACCAACGGAAACAGGAATTCGTAGAACATGGCCTACTCCTCTTTGGCGGTGATGTACGGCACAAGCCGTTCAAGTTCGAGACTGCGGCTTCCCTTGATCAGCACCAGATCACCGGAAGTTGTCAGTGCGCACAGCGCCTGAACCAACTCTTCGAACGAACTGCAGTAGTTCAGCCGCTGGTCATCGCTTGCCAGCGCCGCGGGAGCAAACTCCTGCCCCAGCAGCAGCACTGCATCAAAATCCGATTGCAGCGCGGACGCCAGTATGGCGCGATGCGCGTCGGGGGCGTGTTCGCCGAGCTCCTTCATTGCACCGAGCACCGCAATACGCTTGCCGTTGGTCTTCAACGATACGGCAAAGTCCAGCGCCTGCCGCACGGACTCCGGATTGGCGTTGTAGCAGTCCACAATTGCGGTAACCTCACCGTGGACGATCTGGCCGCGGCCGAACAGCGGTCGCACAGACTCAATTGCATCAACAACAGCGTGCTCGTCTACCTCCAGAATCACGCCGAGGTGAATTGCCGCCAGAGCGTTGCGCACGCTGTGCTCACCCGGCAGTGCCAGTCTGATCGAGTGCCCGCGCCACAACAGCGTTGATCCTTCGAGCCCACCACTGCGGTGCCCCTGCCACCCGTCGGTGGAGCGAGGGCCGTAGGGCAGAACCTCGCCGTCTACGCCTTCGGCGAGCTGCTCAAAGTGGGATTCATCCTCCCAGATCAGCAGTCGCTGGTTTCCGTTGAATTCGGCACAGATTGATCTTTTTTCGTTGATGATCTTCGAGATCGAGCCGATATTGCCGATGTGGGCAGTCCCGATGTTGGTAATAAGCGCGATATCAGGCCGTGCGATCGCAGCCAACTGGCGCATCTCGCCGACGCGGTTCATACCCATCTCCAGCACCGCGTAGCGATGCTGCGGCGTGATATCGAAAACCGACAACGGCAACCCGATGTCGGAGTTAAGGTTACCGCGGCTTACCAGCGTCGGTGCGTGACGCGATACCACCGCCCCGACCAGCTCCTTGGTTGTTGTCTTGCCGTTACTGCCGGTAATCCCGATCACGCTCAGTTCCTGCATGCGAGAACGATGTTCGGCAGCCAGCATCTGCAGTCCCGCCAGCGTGTCGCTGACCGTAAGAATTGCCGCCAGCGGATAGTCTGCCGCCAGCGTCTCGATTGGGGGCATCAGCCCGCCGGAACCCTGATTTGAGATCAGCACAGCAGCGGCGCCGGCAGCCAACGCGTCTGCTACAAAACGGTGGCCGTCGGTGCGTTCACCGGGCAGCGCAACAAACAGCGCTCCCGCTGTAACCGCGCGCGAGTCCACCGCAACCGCGTTGATCCTGGCGCCCTCTGCGCCGTGCAGGCGGGCAGAAAGAACTGCGGCGGCCTCGCGTGCGTCGAACAGCAGCGGAGCAGAACCCATGCTATCTCCTCGACTCCAGGTGGATGGTGAAAACGCGTGTGGCATCCACGCGTTCGAGCTCGAGCTGTTCTGCAGCGATTTCGCGGATGCGCGAGGGCGACCGAAGTACCGAAAGGGTTGCGACGTAGCGTTTGTTTGCTTCAATGAGGTCGTGCTGCTGCTGCTCCAGGCGTGACACCTCACGCGAGAGCATTTCAAAGCGAAACGCCTGCCACGTGTTGGCAAAAAGCAGAATTGGGAAAAGCAACGCGATCAGCACAACCAGGTAGCGTTTCACTCACGACACCCCTTCGGTCTTCTCGAGTACCCGGAATTTGGCGCTGCGGGCCGCAGGATTCCGCTGACATTCATCCTGGTCGGCTACCAGCGGCTTCTTGGTGAGAACCTGCACCCGCTCACTACTACTCATCGGCGCCTGCGAGGCGCTGATCGAGCGATTCTTGCGCTCGCGGAAGGCATGCTTCACGATTCGGTCTTCAAGCGAATGGAAGGAAATCACTCCCAGCCTCCCGCCGACCGCCAGGACATCGATTGCCGCCTCCAGCGCACGCGCCAACCGATCGAGCTCGGCGTTTACCGCGATACGCAGGGCCTGAAACGTCCTGGTAGCCGGATGAATGCGCCCGTGGCGATAGGCCGGCGGAGCGCAACGGTTGACAATATCGGCCAGATCAGCGGCGGTCTCGATCGGCGCCTGATGACGGCGGCGCACAATGGCCGCCGCTATGCGGCGTGAGTAGCGTTCCTCGCCCAGCTGGAAGATCAGATCGGCAAGTTGCCGCTCGCTTGAGGTGTTGACGATAGTGGCGGCCGACGTCTGCGCCGAGGGATTCAACCGCATGTCCAAGCGCTCCTGCTCACGAAACGTAAAGCCCCTCCCGGACTGCCGAAAATGGTACATCGAGATCCCAAGGTCAAAGAGCACCGTCACCGGTCGCTCCTGCTCCTGGGAATACGACGCAAAATAGTCGTCAAACCAGACGTGATGCAACGAATATCTGCCGCTGTACGGAGCGAGCCGCACAGCGGCCCGCTCCAACATGGTTGCATCAGCATCCAGTCCAACCAGATGTACGTGAGGTGAATTCTCGAGGAAAAGCGCTGAATGCCCCCCTTCCCCCAGTGTGGCGTCTACGATCAGTCCCCGGTTTTGCGCCGGAGCCAGATACCCGAGCACCTGTTGCGGCATCACCGGCACATGTATCAGTTCGCTCATTGTGCCACCCTAGAAAGAAACGAGTCCTCCCAGTTCTTCAGCAGCCTCCTGGAACTCCTCCTCACTCTCACTCAGATAGGCGTCGTATTCGTCGACGTCCCAAATCTCTACGTACTTCTTGATACCGAGAATCACACACTCGCGCTGCAATCCAGCGGCAGACTGCAGCGCCTGCGGAATGTTGACTCTACCGGCCTTATCAAGCTCTACCTCCTGCGCCGGCGCGATGATTCTGCGCTGCAGCAGACGCGCCCGCCGGGTGAACGGCGAAGCCGCCCCCATCAGGCTATCCGAAAGCGCACGCCAGTGCTCCGGCGGAAACAACCAGAGACAGCGGTCGAGTCCACGCGTGATTACCAGAACGTTGCCGCTAATCTCTGCACGGATACGGGATGGAATGAGCAGCCTCCCTTTGTCGTCCAGCGCGTTCTGAAACTGCCCGGTCAGCATCCCTTAACCACCACTTTTTACCCTGTTCTACCACTTTTCTCCACTGCAGAACCCATTCTATGTCATCTCGGCTGCTTGTCAACAATGTAGACAGAATAAACGCGATGAATTTATCAACTTTTGAGATAAGACTACAATTTTGTGTAGTAGTAGGGCGTCTGATCAGACTTTGGGGATCGATTGGGCGGTCTGCACCGCAATCGACGTCGGCCGAGAAGCTTCTTCGCGAAACATGCGGTAGTCGATGTCCGGGTATATCAGGTTCTTCTTCTCAACCCGTGTCAACCACTCGGTACTGACCGCGCTACGGCAGAGCGAGTCATAGATAGTATTGAAATTGTTGATATGCTCTTTGATACGCCGCACTGCGTAGGAAACGTTGGTTCCGGCGCGGATGATGAAGGGCCAGTCTGCGCATTGACTCAGCAGCACTTCGCGCGCTGCCTGATCGAGCGCGCGCTTCTTGAGCCCGCTCTCGTTCGGAAACCTGCTGACCAGTTCCGTCATGCGCTCGATCACTTTGTGCGTGTGACGGTAGATCCAGTCATTGGTACCGTCCAACCACACTTCCGAGTACCCCTTGTTGCCCCAGCTGGAAAACGCCGGTTGCATGATCTGTGCCGGCGGATAGCGCTTGAGGTAGCTCGAAGCAGTGGTCATCTCCAGCTGATCGCTGTCCGCGATCTTCCGCATAACCTCCTCCAGCCACAGCGGTCCCTCAAACCACCAGTGCCCGAACAGCTCGGCGTCGTAGGGGCACGAGATCACCGGCGGCCGATCCAGCAGCGGCGTCAGCCTGGCAATCAGCTTCTGCTGCATGTAAAGGAAGTTCTCGGCGTGCTCGTTAACCGTGCGGCGCGCATCTTCGGGCCGGTAGGGGCGCTTGTCATTAGTCTTGCCGGTAACTGCGTAGTACTTGAAACCGGTAGGGATGCGGATATCGGCCTGGTGAACATAGGGGCCAATGTAATCCAACGGCAGGTCGTAGCCGATGTCGCGGTAGAAATCGCGATACGAGAAGTCCCCGGGGTAGCCTTCGTCGGCCGACCAGACAGCGTTAGCAGAGTAGAGGTCACGCCCGAATGCAGCCACCCCGTTTGGGCACGAGACCGGCTGGTAGACTCCCCCGAGTGAACGCTCGGGCGCAAACAGCAGTCCGTGAGCCGCCGAGAAGAAATAGCGGAATCCGTGCCGCTCGAGCACCTCCTCGATCCCCGGGTAGTAGCCGCACTCCGGCAGCCAGAAACCCCTGGGAGACTTGCCAAATGCCTTGCGATGCGCATCGGCGGCGAGCTCCACCTGTGCGTTGATTGCCAGTGGATAGTTCTGATAGAGGGGCAGAAAAGCGTGGCTGGCAGCCGTGGTCAGAAGCTCCAGCCGCCCGAGTTTGTAATAACGATCAAACCCGCGCAGGATGTCCTTCTCGTAGCGCTCAACAAAATCACGGTAGCTCTCGCGGTAGAGATCGCGATACATCCGCGCCAGCGGCGCGAAATCCGGCTTATCGGCAGTTCGGCGAACTTCGCTCTCGGCCAGTTCCAGCTGTTTCTCCAGATGAGCAATGTAGCGATTCTGCAACAGCTCATCGCGCAGCATCGCGGCCAGGGTTGGAGAGATTGAAACGCTCAACTTGAACGGGACATCTTGGGCGTACAGCCGGTCCATGACGCGCAGCAGGGGCAGGTAGGTCTCGGAGATAGCCTCGAACAGCCAGTTCTCTTCCAGAAACGGGTCGTGTTCGGGATGGCGCACAAACGGCAGATGCGCGTGAAGAATCAGAACTACATAGCCCTTGGACATCAATATGCTCTCCTGGCAATTGTCACGAGGTTTCAGTCACCGATCAGCGAAATGAGGCGTTGAGTTCTGCGTTCACCGTAGGTAGCAACGTCGAGTTTCTGCAAGCCTGATAGAGCAAGGATCTGGTCGGCGCGCGTGGCTGCTTCATCCTCACCGTTGGCGGCCAGATTTCCCGGCGGCACCGCAACTACGTTGGACTCTGCCAGAAGGGTTCTGCGACCACCGCAACAGGCGTGCAGATCTATCCGGTAATATGTCCCCTGCTGTGGCAGGTGAATGTACCACGACGAGTCAGACGGCTGGACTGGAATATCAAATGATGCCACCGGTTCAACGGTGGTGCGGTGATTGACGCCGGTGTGTGCGTCTACCTCTACTACGCACAGCAGTAACTCTTCAAACTCGTCGTCATCGATGAACTCCTGCAGCGTTCCGTCGTGCAGGTCCCAGTAGGTAAAAGCCCACGCCGGATCACGCAGCATAAGCACAATACGCGTCTCATTGTACGAATCAGGAAGCGAGACCTCTTCGCCCGGCCGCGGAGATTGCGAAAACACGGCCGCTCCGAGCAGATCGTACTTCATCTGTTCAATGCGGATCGGATGATTGTCAAGCCACTCGCGCTCCAGTTCGGTCTCTTCCAACTCTTCGGCAATCAACTCAACCAGCTCCGCTTTTGCAATACCATCTCTCACTTCAAGCTCGTGGACATGAGCAAATTCGAGAAGCGTCTGGATTGGCATTTCCGCCAGCTGCTGCCTGACCATAGTGAAGGTATGGTACGGAAAAGCTCCGAAGGATGTCAAGACTGCAGTGGCAGCGGGGATTCAGGCGGGCTTACGCACCAGAATCGCGCAAACATCACCGATATTGAACGCCTTTGCCAGGCGGTCTGCGGGGCGCTTGAGTGGCTGCAAAGCGCTGCCGGCCGCCAGTCCGCCCCAACTGCGCTTGCGCACCACCGAGAATCTCAACTCACGCATCAGGCGCATCAGCTGACCGCTGGAAAACAGGTTGAGGTGATCGGCAATGGCTGATCTCCAGCGGCTGCCGAACAGCCGCGCCTGAAACCCGCTGCGATCGGGCGTTACGATCACAGCCAGGCCCCCGGGACACAGCAGGTGGTGGATTCGCTGCAGGAAGCCCCGTGGATCGGGAACGTGCTCGATGACGTGCGACGTGTGGACCACAGCGCACGAGCCTTCGGCAAGCGGCGCACTCTCTACCGGCCCTAGATGAACCGGAACGGACCGATGCTCCATGGCGTATCTGGCTGCCGGCTCGCATATCTCGACTCCCTGAACCCGCCAGCCGCGCCGGCGCATCTTCTGCAGCAGCACGCCGGTGGCACACCCGAGATCCAGAAACAGGCCGCGCTCGCGTAATAACTGCTCGTGAGCGAAGAAGTCGAGATCCTGCAAACCCTTGTGCATGAGCTGGTAAAACTGCTCGGCGTTATCGAGTTCATACTGGAAGTACTCGTAGTCATAACGCAGTTCCAGATCATCGGACAGCGGCTGCGGATTCTGATAGACGTGACCACAGCGGCGGCAGCGCACAAAGCCGAAATCGCCACAATCCCAGTACGGCGCCGCTGAGTCGACGCCGCAGACAGCGCATGGACGATATGCCAGCCGCTCGTCCTGCGCCGGGCGCTTGGAAAAGGTCTTCATAGGCAGGAACCCTTCATACCTTCACCGCGTTCACATCTCCTGATGCCCGCTCTGGACGGTGATGCTGCGCTGGACGGCGTTGCCGGAGAAGTCGCGTACGCGTATGCGTACTGTGCTCGGTTCATCGCTCACTTCAATGGTACCCAGATCGACCAGCCTGTCACTGCGGTATAACTCATCTGCGCTATAGCTGCCACCGAGCAGCAGGCGCCCCTCGCGACCCTGTACCGTTTCAAACACAATCCGCCGCAGCTCACGCTCATCCTGCGCAACCACGATCTCGTACGGTGCCAGGATCTGCAGAAACGCTGCCTCAGCACTGGGATCGTACAGTTCTGCCAGCAGCCTTACGCTGCCTTCAGCACCTATCAACGTCTGTGCAGCGGCTTGATGCCGCTCGCCGTTGTACTCGAGAACAATTGTATCGAGCACCGGATTGCGCGCATCCGGCCGTTCCGGCAGGATCAGCAGCGGATTGACAAAGGCATCGAGTTCTTCATCGATGATCTGAAAGATGGTCTGCGGACCCAGAGCGTATCCCGAGCTGCCAACGCGCGCCAGCGGTTGCGACCCAACCAGCAGCCGCTGCTGCGGCCCACTGTCCAGCTGCGCCAGATTTGCGTAGACGGTGCGGAACCCTCCCTCATGATGCAGCACAACGAAATTCCCGAGCGGGTGCGAGAAGCGGCTGCCGTCAAAGCGGAACACCAGCTCTCCGTCGCTGGCCGGATAGACGTATTCGGCGCCGCCGCTGAGGATCACACCGTGCGAGAAATCTCCGTAGTGCAGCTGCCCGAAGGAGGTGGAAAGTACTCCGTCTTCAACCGGCCACTGCCAGGCGTACAGCGATACCGCAGCCAGCAACAGAATCAGCGCCGCTGCAGCTGGCCTGCTTCCGCTAAGCACCATCGCTACCCTCGCTCCAGCCGGTAGGATACCACCCGGCCCTGGACTCCAAGCAGCAGATCCTGACCGTCGACCCGTACAAACGTTTCCGAGTCCGGTAAAGGCAAGCGGATGACTGGCCTGGAATACGGCGGGTGCAGAAGGACCAGAGCGTCTTGGTCACGTGTGGTGATCGCCAACAACTCCAGCTCGGGGATGTCGGCAAGTCCGGACACAGCTCCGTTCAGCGGCAGCGCAAATCGCCTGCGGCTGCCGATCCGCAGTCCGCCAAGACCGTCGCGCTCTTCCCACAGCAGGGTGCTGTCCGAGAACGCGAATTGCAGCAGCAGCGGGCGGCGCAGCGAATCCGGCAGTTCAAGCTCAGTGCTGAGCTCGTAGCCTGTCTCACTGCGCTCGAAAAGCGCAACTCGCTGAGGATCGATGTCCAGTACCGCTGCCGCCAGCGCAGCGTCCGAGGACAGCGCCGCTGCAGTTACTACCGGCAATCTGCCGGAGCGCGAACGGTACTGCAGCAGCTCGCCACCGCTTTGATCCAGCGCGGTCAGACGTCCGTCGATGGCGCCAATCAGCGTCACATCGGCGGCGGCGTCGATCGCGCTAAACGCAGCCGGAACCGAATATCGCCACAGGCGCGCGCCGTCGCTGCGCCATTGCGAGACAGTGACCCCATCGGGGTGCAACATAAGACTAAGCTCGCCCAGAAAAAGCGGGTAGCCCTCGGCGTCAATTGTACCGATGATGGAGCCGGCGGGATCCTGAACAACCGCGGTCTGAGACACCTCAGAGTAGTTGGCAAAACGCCTGTCGGTCAGTGTGACGTCATAGAGCACCGCTTGGGACAGCAGCAGGATGCCATCGCGGTCCAGGTAGCCGAAGCGATCGCCCAGGCGGAACGCTATCGCGCTATCGCGCTGTTGCGGTCCGGCCCCCGGTGCGTTGTTGCTGACGTCGCTCACCCACTGCGGCAGAAGCTGAAGCTCTTGTCCGGTAGCGCGGGGAAAGCCCAGCAGATAGACTGCCAGCAGAACCAGCAGCAGCACGCCGGATGTGCGTTTAGGGTGTCTCATCGGATTAACTCACGTCTCGCTCTTTTCCATCGCCTTGCGCTCGTCGGTTTCCATCTTGGACTTCCAGACGTCGATCTTCTTCTTGATCACGTCTGATTGCTGCGTCTCACCCAGCATGATATGAATGCGCCGCAACGCCGCAAGGTAGGCAATAGCCAGTTTGAAGTCATCGATACGAAGCGTAGTCAGTTCGTACTTCTCACGGTAGCGATCGGCAGCGCGCTGCAGGAGCTCTTTAGCCAGATTGAGGTGTCCAACGCGCTCCTCGTAGCCCTCGACCCTGGGATCCATCCCGGCTATCACGGTCTTCATATTGATCAGGTTCTTGGTAACCGTTGCGTAGCGCCCCTCGAGCTCGACGAACGACCAGCGCCACTTACTGTTGTCACCGAAATCATCTTCCACCGACTGTATCGTGAATCCGAGCTTGCGCGCCAACGCAAATCGGCGCGAATCATGATAATCAGCGATCATCTCCAGGTGCTCACGGTAATCCGAGTACGGCGCGTCAATAAACCCGGTGACCACCTGCTCCATGAAGATGATGCTCTGATAGCAGCTCTTGCGCGCATCGTTGAGAAAGGCGTCGTTCTTGACGCCCAACAGAGCTACCGAGATGCGGTTCAACAACAGATAGTACGAGGCCAGGTTGAGGCGGTCATCGGCCAGGGTGATGCGCTTGTAGTGGGCACCGTTATCGTCGCCGGGCAGCGTCTGCAGAATCTTCTTTTCGTGCTGCAGGTACTGTTCGATACGCTGTTTGTACTCTCTGACCTTTTCCGAGTAGCGCTGCTTTGCCTCGTTGGAGATCTTGGCCATACGCAGCTACCGCCCTCCGCCGTACTTTGCCAGCAGCTCTTCGGCGTGCGTGCGCGATGTCCTGCCGGTCCTGTCGCCGGCCAGCATGCGAGCGATTTCCTCTATGCGCTGGTCGCCTTCGATCTGGTCAATGCGGGTAACCGTCCTGTCGTCCCTGGGCGCCTTTTCCACCTTGATGTGATTATCGGCGCGAACGGCAATCGATGCAAGGTGTGTTATACACAGCACCTGCTTGTAGCGCGACAGCTGGTGCAGGTGCGTGCCAACGGCAATGGCCACCTCGCCACCAATGCCGGCGTCGATTTCATCGAACACCAGCGCCTGAATGTGGTCATTCTGTGCCAGTACGGTCTTGATTGCCAGCATCACGCGCGAGATCTCGCCACCGGAGGCAATATCCTTCAGCTCCTTCAGCGGTTCACCCTGGTTGGCGGCAATGCGAAACGAGACAAGATCCAGGCCGCTGGCGCCGCAGCTGGGCTTGCCCGAAGCAGATTCGCGCGGCTCGACCGCCACGCTGAAACGCGCCTTCGCCATTCCCAGAGTATTGATGATGGCCTCGATGCTCCCGCCAAGCTGTTCAGCAGCACGCGTGCGCTCGGCGGAAATCTGGCGTGCCGCGGACAACAGCGCGCGCTCGCCATCGCTGATCTGCCGCTGCAAAGCGGCCTTATCGTCTTCCCAGGTCTCCAGACTCGACAGTTGCTGCTGAGCCTCCTGCAGATAATCCAGCACATCGGCAACGGTGGCCCCGTATTTCTTTTCCAGACGATGGATCAGTGCCAGCCGTTCCTCGCACTGCTCGAGACGTTCCGAACTGTAATTGACCGTAGACTGATAATCGCGCACCGACTCCACAACGTCCTCGAGCTCGAAGAACAGATCATCCAGGCGCTTTGCCTGAGCGCTGAGACTGTCATCGATCTGCACCACCGTGTCCATCTCGTGCCGCGCGGCGCGTACCTGTCCCACGGCCCCGCCGCGATTCTCGGCAAGCCGGTCGTAGATCTGGTCAAGCGCACCAAACAGCTTCTCGTGCTGTGACAGTATCCGTTTCTCGGTCTCGAGCTGCTCCTCTTCGTCGGCGCGCAGCGCGGCGGCCTCAATCTCACGCACCGCAAACTCCAGAATATCCATCTCGCGCTGGCGTTCGCGCTCGCTTGCCAGCATCCGATCGTAGCGCTTCTTCAGCCCCGAGAGCTCGCTGAACTGCTGGCCGAGCTGCACTACGCGCTGCTCGATGCCGGCATAGCGGTCCAGCAGTATCCGATGCTGCTCAGCCACCAGCAGCGACTGATGTTCGTGCTGCCCGTGAAGGTCAAAGATCAGACCGCTGAGCTCTTCGAGATCCGCGCGGGTCACCGGTGCGTTCTGAACGTAGATCGATCCGCGTCCGGCGCGCTTGACCGTTCGCCGTACTATCACCGCGTCGTCTTCGGGCTCGACGCCGTGTTCGGCCAACCACGCCAGCGCCTCGCTGTTGCCGCGCAGGTTGAACACCCCGGAAACCAGCGCTTCATCGGCCCCGGTGCGAATAGCCCCGGTATCAGCGCGCGCGCCGTGCAGCAGACTGAGCGCACCGGCCAGGATGGACTTGCCGGCCCCGGTTTCTCCGGTCAGTACGTTGAATCCCGATGTGAAATTGATCACCAGCCGGTCAATCAAGGCGTAGTTCTGAATGCTGAACTCTTCAAGCATCGGGGCCTCCCGACCAGTTGAGTTTGCTG
>SKLB01000153.1 GCA_007123465.1 Spirochaetales bacterium | reverse complement strand
CTCTGGTGCACCGCGACGTGAAGCTGATCCTGGCCTTCTCCACGGTTTCGCAGATCGGCCTGATCATGATGGGCCTCAACGCCGGTACGGAGGTTGCGTACTTCGGCAGCGTCTTCCACATCATCAACCACGCGCTGTTCAAGGCGCTGCTGTTCATCACCGCCGGGGTCATAACCCACGCGGTTGGAACGCGCGACATCACCCGGATCAGAAACATTGCGCCCAAAGCCCCGCTGTTTGCCGTTGCAACGCTGCTCGCGATACTGGGCATCACCGGGGGCCCGTTCTTCAACGGCAGCGTCTCCAAGTACCTGATCCAGGCGGGACTTGCCGGACAGCCTGGCGAAATCCTGATCTACATCGTCAATCTCGGCACCATCATGATCTTTGTCAAGTACGCTCAGATGTACCTGCCGCGCCGCAAGCAGGCGGCGTCGCGGCAGGCCGCCGATGAGGATGTCGAAGACGTTGTTGCAGAGACCGAGCCTCACGGTACCGAACAGCCTATACCGGGCCGAGCGTTTGCGATGAAGGCCGTTGCACTGTTTATCGGGGCGGCCTGCCTGGCCGCCGGCGTCCTGGCTGCCCCGTTGATGCGGCTGCTGTTCGATCACGACCTGCCGGTCTCGGGCGCGTTCTACCTTGAGAAGACGCTTATCTATGTTGCTACCCTGGCAATTGGCATTGCGCTGTACTACGGCGTGGTGCACCGCAGCCGCTTTCTGGTTGCCGTGCGCGAGTTTCGATTTACATTCAACACCATCTGTCTACTCTACACTGGCTTTTTTGCTTCGTTACTCTGCTACACCTATATCTTTGCCTGACTTGAAGGATCGAAACTCGCGCGCTATACATTGTGCGCGCTTCAGGCTATGCTCGGGGTATGGACTTCTTTGAATCGCAGCTGATCTCGCAGTTTGTTGCCGACAACTTCTACTGGCTTTTCCTGGGAATACTGGTACTTAATCTGACCCAGCGCAAACACCAGAAGACCGCTCAGAAAAAGAGGCTGGCCACCCTTTACCTGGCGGTAGCTGCACTGGTTCTCTATTCTGCGGGGCAACTGGTACTCAACTACGAGGTGGGCGACATCTACCTCCTGCTGGTGCTGGTTATCGTAGTGGGCGTTATCATGCGCTTCCGTGACCGCGTGTTTCCCTTTACCCTGCGCTGCGTCCAATCGGGCAAACGGCTCGATATGCACAGCATTCTCTACCGCGATTCCAACACGCTGCCGGAGTTCGATGAGCCCGAACCTGAGTCCGAGCCCGAACAAGACCCCCAGCCCTAACGGCGCACCAGGTGCAACACGATCAAGATGACACCTACCACTACAAACAGCGCCGGCCACCACAGCGCCACAAACTGAATGAAGTCCACGCCGGCAATTCCAAGGCTGAAAACCAGGAATACCAGCGATAGCAGTGCAATCGCGCAGGCTGGAATAATCAGCGCCACCCGGTGAACAGGTGCTTTGCGCATCGCGTAGCCAAACAATGACAGCCCGGCGATAGTCATGAAGACCGGCCAGATCCGCACCAGGGCAAAGCGCGTCAGAACGGTGTTCATAAGCAGCACCAACGTTCCGCCCAGCGCCAGGAAGAAGCCTGAGAACACGTACGATTCGCGTGCATTGTGAAAGAAGACCGCGTAAAGCATGCCCAGGCCCGTAAGGATCAGCAAGACCGGCCAGAAGATCTCTGCAGCCGGCAAGTATCCGAACGTTCCCAGCAGCAGTAACGCACCGACGATAATCGATGCACATCCAAAGAAAAGCAGCTTATTCTGTAATCCGTTCAGCATCCTGGCTCCGCGGCATTATAGCAGTTTGCCCGGAGGCTTGCCAACTCGCGCCGTGCGCGTTACACTCTACGGCAGTATGCGTAGAGTTCAGCGACTGACGTCCCCATTTCTGGTGGCGTTACTGTTGGTTATACTTCTGATATCGTGTGGCCGTGACAGCAACTACTACATCGTTGGTTCGTCCGAACAGCAGCAGGAGCTCCGCGAGCTGTTTCAGATCCTGGACAGGAACGGCGATGATGCTTCGGCACGCGTGATTCTGCTCGAACATATTGCCGGGCATCTGCTGGAAGCGGGCCATCCTGAACGGATGCGGGTATTTCTGACATCGCATGTTGAGTCCAATCCCGAAGACCCGTACAACGCCTACTATCTGCTGCTGGTAGCCCGTAACTACAATTCCGACAAAATGGCGCAGCACTACTATCAACGCATTCTTGCCAACTACTCCGACTTGAGTGTTCGAGGCAAGTCGGTGCACTTCAGTGCGTTGACCGAACTGCTACGCCTGACCGAGCAGCCGTCGGTTCGCATCCACTATTACCAGGATCTGCTCGATCGCTTCCGCGACAAAATCGACGTCGGATCGACGTACTACTACATGGCCAAGACCCATGAAGAGCTCGGCGAGTGGGACCAGGCGTTTGCCGCGTATCGGCGCTTCCTCAATTACCCGGAAACGCGCATACTCGGTTCCCCCGAAGCGCATCGCCACGTCTACGACCGTGTCAGTTTCTACGACAGTTCGCGCGACTGGACCATGGAGAGTCTCGAGTCGCTGGTGGGTACGCTGAAGAGTGCTATCTGGCGCCAGGATCTGCGCACACTGCTGCGCCACAAGGCAGACGAAAACTTCTTTGCGATGTCGTGGGAACAGGAGGAATACGATAGCAACAGCCAGATCGCGTTCAATCTGGGATCGTTCCTGCTGCGCTCGCGGGTGCGCTACGCTGAAGAGCTCGAGATGAACTCCAACGCGCGCGAAGCCTACCTGCGGACCTGGGGCTGGTCTCACCGCATTCGGACCTGGTATCTCTACTTCAGGCGGGTGGATTTCCCCGCGGATCCTGAGATTCACGGAAACTGGGAGTGGGCCGGAATATATTTCGGGGAGGCAATGTAACACCGGGACCCGTTCACGCCGATAGTGTAGACTGAGACGCCAATGGTATCGTGCGTGCACACAAGACCCGCAGCACCACTGCTCCTGATTCTCATCTTGCTGCACCTGTCGGCTGTAAGCCTGTTTGCAGAACGTGACAGCTGGCAGGTGGAAAGCTACGTCAACTGGAGTGAAGCAGCGCTCTACGTCAGTGTAACCGCGCCGCTGCCCACGTCGGGACGCAATCTTCCGGCTGCCGAGCACGCCGTGCGACGCGAGATAGAACAGGAGATAGCGCGGATTTTTCATACTGCACTACAGCAGCTGCGGGTTGACTCATCAACGCTGGTTTCAATGCACGCAGAACAGCATCCCGAGACCGCAGCAGCCCTGCTATCCGCGGTTAGTGAACCACGCATGATCGGCGTTCGACGCAGCAGCGATATGCGCAGCGTACAGGTCGACTACCGGGTTGAGCTTTTTCCCACCATTGCGCAAACGATCGTCACGCATACAGAACCGCGGCCGCTGCCACGAGTAGCAAGCTGGGTACCGACGCGCCGCTACAGCGGCGTTCTGATCTTTGCCCGTGGCGAGCTGCCGGTCCACGGAGAACACGTTGCAGCCGATCTGCAGCCCGCGCTGCTGCCGGTGGTCTATGACTCCAACCTCAGGCGCGTCCTCAGCCATGAAATGCTGGCCGGCGATACCGCGCGTAGTCGCGGTGTAGTACGCTACGTGAGCGACATAGAAGACCCGCTGGTAGCAGAAGTTGCCGGGCCCGATCCACTGCGGATCACCGCATCCGGCGTATTCGGCCGCCACCGCAGCGATATCATGATTCCCGCATCAGCCGCCGACCTGCTGCTCTACGGTGAACACAACAGTTCGTTGTTACGGCAAGCCCGCATCGTGGTAATTATCTCCGCAGCGCGCATCGAAGAGCGCCAAACATCAGATTGACTCTGCCGCTTCAATATGCTCAAATTTGATCTACTAACTATGAAGCATTCAAAGACCAGTCGATTCATCTTTTGCGCCGTGCTGGCGCTGGCTCTGCTTGCCGGCTGCGGCAGTCGCGAGGCTGGCTACGGAGTCATCCTGTGGCCCGATAGCGAGGCCCTCGAAGCCGGACAGATCGTGCCGATAACCGAAATCTCCACTACTCGCTCCAGCTACATTTTCAGGCTGCCCGATGAAAGCGCCTACCAGCTGCCGCAGTGGCGCGTGAAGTTCTTTGAATCGCGCAGTCAAGCTGCAGAATTCGCCCGGAGCTACGAGGAGACTGCCGATCTCTACGTTCGCTCCGAGCGCAGAGCGCTGCCGGTTCGCGAGCAACTCGATCGCAGCTCGCGTATTATCTACCGGCTGCGCTTCGGCGAGGAGACTAAGGTCATTGAACGCAGCGCTGAACCGCACGATGAGAGCGGATTGGTGGCTCACTGGTACCGAGTTCTGACCGAGGACGGCACCAGCGGCTGGGTCTTCGGCTACTACCTTACGGTGTTTTCCGACAGCGGAGATCCCGCCCCGATTGCCTCCGAGGACATCCAGGATCCGGTGGTGCGTGCATTGCTGGAGAACGTGTGGCGTCCCAGCTCGTACGCGCAGATGATTCAGAACAACACAATCGACCTCAGCCGCTTGAGAGCGGAGCACGGACTGTTCCCGAAGCCCGATGAGAACCGCCTCAGGCTGGTGCTGCCGGATCGTAGAGTAGATTTTGAGTACAACGAAATAACGCGCAGCTCGGCGCGTCAGTACGCTGCTGTAGGCAGCTCGCTGCAGATCTCGCTGCGCAGTGAGTCCGCGATCACTATTCAGTATATCTACGAGAACCAGACCCAATCGGTGGATCTCGAGATCATCGAGCAGGATATCGAAGAACTGCGCGCCGGCGAAATCGAGCGGCGCGATCAACTGCTGGCAGCGCTTCTGGAACGTGGCAACCTGTGGCAGAGCTCAGCCTACGGCACTATTGCTCTGCAGCAGGATGGCAGATTCGGCTGGTCGAGATATGGCAGCCTGGTTCCAACCGTAATACCTCGTGGCGCGGGAAACAGCGGTTCGCTCGAGTTTGCTGTCTTCCTGGGATCACAGCTGCGCGGAGCGTTTGACGGCGTAATATCGTTCCGCTTTGACGGCCTGCAGCAGCCGGTGCACTTCCTCTACAACCAGCTCGACGATGGAATCCGCCTGACGCATCTGCCGCAGCAGAACGTCACGCGCAACGTTGCTTCGTCCGCCGGAGCCTCGGCAATTGTGGCGTTCTTCAGAACCTCGCACACAGAAGACCCGGCAACGGACTAGTCAGCAGCATCTGCTATGACGGTAGCAAGCCTTGCATCGGTCGGCGTTTCCTACGCTGACCACGATGTACTCTGCAACATCAACCTGAGCCTGGATGACAACTGCCGTATAGCGCTGACCGGCGCCAACGGCAGCGGGAAGACCACGCTGCTGCGTCTGATTGCCGGCCGCAGCAGCCCCGATGTCGGCACGGTCACCCGTACCAAAGGCTGCGAGGTGGGTTATCTGCCGCAGTCGGGACTGCTACACCGCGACCGCTGTCTCTACGATGAAGCCGAGCTGGCGTTTGCCCCGCTGCACGACGCGGTTGCACAGCAGCAGCACATCGCGGACAAAATTGCCCTTACCGAAGCGGGCCCGCAACAGACCAGACTGCTCGAGAAACTGCACGTGCTGCAGGAGCGAATTGAACACGCCAACTACTACCAACGCCAGGCCAGCATTGATCTGGTGCTCACCGGACTGGGATTTGCGCGCGAGGATTTCAGCCGCGACGTGAGCGAGTTTTCCTCGGGCTGGCAGATGCGCATCGCCCTGGCAAAGGTACTGCTGGCGCAGCCGGACCTGCTGCTGCTGGACGAACCGACCAACTACCTCGACCTGGAGGCCCGCGAGTGGCTGGAGAGCTTCCTGCTCAATTACGCCGGTGGCTTTGTGCTGGTGTCTCACGATCGCCACTTCCTCGATACTACCGTATCCGAAGTGCTGGAGCTGTTCCTCGGCGAGATCAAGCGCTTCCGCGGCAACTACTCGCGCTACGAAGCGCTGCGCAGCAAAGAGCTCGCCGACCTCCAGCAGCGCTTCGATCAGCAGCAGCTCGAGATTGCACGGACCGAGGACTTCATCCGACGCTTCCGCTATAACGCCTCCAAGGCGCAGATGGTGCAGAGTCGCATCAAGCAGCTGGAGAAGCTCGAGCGTATCGTGATACCGGACTCGATGAAGCGTATCCATTTCTCGTTCCCCAAGCCCAGGCGCAGCGGCGATCAGGTGCTGACGCTCGAAGCCGTCAGCCGCAGCTACGGCGATACCCCGGTTCTCAGTAACGTGTCATTGACTATCCAGCGCGGCAACAAGGTTGCGGTTGTGGGACCCAACGGCGCCGGCAAATCGACGCTGCTGCGCATTGTTGCCTCGGTTGACCGCGACTATCAGGGCAGTCTGCGCTACGGCAGCAACGTATCGCTGAGCTATTTCAGCGAGGAACAGAGCCTGCAGATGGATCCAGATGCCAGCGTTGTTCAGACTATTGAAGCTGCCGCCGATTCGGCGCTGCTGCCACGCGTGCGCGATCTGCTCGGCGCCTTTCTGTTCCGCGGTGACGATATTCATAAACCGGTTGGTGTGCTCAGCGGCGGTGAGACCAGCCGTGTCAGTCTGTTGCGCATGCTGGTACGACCGGCCAATCTGCTGGTTCTCGACGAGCCCACCAACCATCTCGACATGTTTTCCAAGGATGTACTGCTCGATGCCCTCTCCAGCTACGAGGGTACGGTCGTGTTTGTGTCGCACGACCGCCACTTCCTGGACGGACTGGCCGACCGGGTTGTAGAAATAGCACGCCCGGCAAGACAGCAGTTCTCGGTAGTGACTGATTATCCCGGCGACTACGCCTACTACCGCCACCGCACCAGCAGCCCGGACGATGCGCCGCAGGATTCCGATTCCCATGACGCCGGTAAGACGCCTGCGCGGCAGGCCGACGCCGAGGGGCAACCCGACCCGAGAAGCAATCAGCAGCATCAGCAGCAGCGCAGAGCACGCAGAAACCGCCTGCGGGTCATAGAACGCGAGGAGCTGCAGCTCATGCAGCAGATCGAGACCAACGAGCAACGACACAGCGATATCGAGCAGCAGATGGCGCTGCCGGAGAGCTATCGCGATGGAGAGCGGATGCAGGAGCTGCAGCGCCAGCTCCAAGAGGTGCGCGGCGAACAGCAGCGGCTGTCGGCGCTGTGGGAAGAGCTCGAGAGTGACCGCGCCGCGATGGAGAGTCAACAGTGACCCGCATCATCTCGTGGAACGTCAACGGCGTGCGTGCCGCCGCCGGCAAGGGATTGCTCGAGTTTCTCCAGCGCGAGCAACCCGACATGCTATGCCTTCAGGAGACCAGGGCACAGCGATCGCAGCTTGGCGAGGAGATTCTCAGCCCGGCCGGCTATCGAAGCTACTGGGCCGCCGCTCAGAAGAGAGGCTACAGCGGTGTTGCGGTGTACAGCAAGAGCCGGCCGCTTTCAGTAGACATCATGAGCCAGCCGCGTTTTGACAACGAGGGCCGTGTACTGCTGCTCGAATACCCGCAGTTTATTCTGATTACCGCCTACTTTCCCAACAGTCAGGACGGCGGAAAGCGCCTGCAGTACAAGCTGGACTTTGCCGAGTCCATGAAGGCACTCTGTGACAGCATTGTGGCCGGCGGACGCCACCTGGTTTTATGCGGCGACTACAACATAGCCCACCAGCCCATCGATCTCGAACATCCGGCTGCCAACGAAAATAACCCCGGCTATCTCCCCGAAGAACGCGCCTGGATGGACCGCTTTACCGCTTCCGGCTATGTGGATACCTTTCGTCTTTTGCATCCCGAACCCCGGCGCTACAGCTGGTGGTCGTACCGCCACAACGCCCGGCAGAACAACGTCGGATGGCGGATTGACTATCACTGCGTCAACGCCGCGCTGCGGCCATCTGTACACGACGCAGATATCCTTCACAACGTTTACGGCTCGGATCACTGCCCGGTCAGCATCAGCCTGGATCTGCAGCCGCCTGCAGCAAAAAGCTAACCTTTTGCGTCATTCTTTAGTATGTTTGGCGTGGAAGTATGGAGCAAAATGCAGAACAATTAGCGCTGTTTCCGCTTGGATTGGTGCTTCTACCGTCGACGCGGCTGCCGTTGCACATATTCGAGCAACGCTATCAACTGATGATTACCGAGTGCATCGAGCACGATACGCCGTTTGGCGTAATCTACGCCGGGCAAGAAAGCACGCGGACCATTGGATGCACGGCACGAATCGAACGCGTGATCAAGCGCTACAAAGACGGCAGCATGGACATTCTCTGCGTCGGTGAGCATCGTTTCCGCACCCGCGCCACAGACAGCACCTCCGAGCCGTGGTTCAGCGCTGCAGTCGATCTCTTTGAAGATCGCGACCTGGACCGGCGCGACGAACTGGCGCAGCTGGCACGCGATGCGGTCAAACAGCTGGAGCTCTACGCCGCTGTTGTCGGGGGTAGCATCGAGCGCGAGGCGCTACTCGATCTCAGCCCGCAGCAGCTCTCGTTTGTCGCCGCCGCCTCGGCGATGTTCTCACTGGAACAGCGGCAGCAGCTGCTGGAGCTGCAGTCAGCCGTAGAGCGGCTGACGATTGTGCTACAGACGCTTGCCGGCGCGGTTGCCCGTCGGCGCATGGCGCGTGCGGCGCAGCGGGTCATCGGCACGCACCAGAACATCGAACACCTGCTGAACTGAGTCTGTCACGCCGGTTCGAACTGCAGTGCCACCGAATTGATACAGTAGCGCAGCCCTGTGGGTGCCGGACCGTCCGAAAACACGTGCCCCAGGTGGGCATCACAGCGCGAGCAGACTACTTCGGTGCGCTGCATCGCCAGGCTTGAGTCCGCGTGCTCTTCAACGGCATCGCCGTTGAAGGCGCGGGTGAAACTCGGCCAACCCGAACCCGATTCAAACTTGTCATCGGAGCGGAACAGCGGCGCGCCGCAACAGACGCAGCGGTAGGTCCCGCTTGCGCTGTTGTGGTAATACTCGCCGCTGAACGGCCGTTCGGTGCCTTTCTTGCGCGTGACCCGGTACTGCGGCTCGCTCAGTTGGGCGCGCCATTCCTGATCGGATTTGCTGATCTTATTGCTTTTGGCCATCTGCCTTCCTTTGCACGGTGATACTATCCCAGACTTACCCCGAATATACCAACATAGAGCCGCGACGGACATCGAGAATTCGATCTCACGGTAGCCGACCGACCATTTTTGGTGTAAAGTTATAGTATTGCGCAAGAGGAGACGGACCAGATGGACTCGTACAAGAAGAAGATCGATCGACTCCAGGATGAAATGGAGCAGAAGCGCGCGCTGATCGCGCGAGACTACGTCACAATTGGAAGCCACCTGCTGGCCAATGAGCCCGCCAGGCTCAGCTCGAAGAAGCTCGTAGCCCAGAAGGAAGAGGTCAGCCGAATCGAGGCAGAGATCGAGGGCCACAAGCGGTATGTCGAGAAGATCAATACCATAGTCAGTCGCCAGCAGCAAATCGAAAACGAGATCGAAAAGCACCAGCTGGAGATTGAAGAGCTCGATCAGAGTGTGGCCCCGATGTACGAACAGATCGGTGAGCAGGCCTTCGAAGTCTACAAGCAGAACCCCTTTGTTGATCAGCAATTTGTCGATATGTTTTCCGACCTGGTGAAGAACCAGGAGGACATTCGCGACATCGATGAGCAGCTGGACCATCTGGAAAAAGAGACCGGGGAAAAACCGTTTCTCGATCGCATGGTTGCCAAAGGCAAGATCGCCCTGCTGCGCAATCGGCGCACCACGCGGGAACAGAATACCCCGCGACTGATGCGCAAGGCCGGCAAGTCAGTCACCGAGAGCAACTTCGTAACCCAGTTCGACGCTCCGGCGCTGACCCGGGCGCTGGAGCCCTATCACGAAGTCCATACCCGTATCGACAGCATCCGGCGTCTCATCACCGATCTGGAAAACGAGCGCGCCACCCTCGACAGCGACCTGGCCGAACTGGAAGCCGATAAGAAGCCGCTGCGCCGGGTCTCCGAGCTGGAACAACAGATAGAATCGCTGCGGGCAACCCTCGAAAGCGTCTACCAGCAGACCGGCGACACCTACCTGACCGAGCTCAAGAAGGACGAGCAGCCACCGGAGGCAATAGCAGAGCCCGCAGCGCGGGTGCAGACGCTCCAGAAAGAGATTGCAGCGCTTGAGAAACAGATCGAACGGCTGCATGCAGCGATAACAGTCGAAGAACTCGAGGGCAAGATTTCCGGCTACCAGAAGAAAATCAGCACACTCGAAGAGAAGATCGCCGAGCAGCAGCGGATGGTTCAACAGTACCAGCAGGAGATGTCCGACGCCGAAGCCGAGAAAGCTCGCCAGGAAAAGCAACGCGGACCGCTCGACAAGCTGTAGCCCTACCCTGCAGGCCGCAGACCCGACGTGAACGCGGAGCGCAACAACCTCTTCACCAACACTCCCTCCAACGAGCCGCTGGCCGCGCGCATGCGGCCGCGCACGCTCGATGAGTTCATTGGCCAGGACCACATCATGGGCCAGGGCCGCCTGCTGCGGCGCGCAATCCAGGCCGACATGCTCTCGTCGCTGATATTCGCCGGCCCCCCGGGCACCGGCAAGACCACTCTGGCGATGGTAATCGCCAACAAAACCCGCGGCCGCTTTGCCTCGCTCAACGCCGTGCTCAGCGGTGTCAAAGAGGTCCGCGCCGAGATCGCAGCCGCGCGCGAGCAGATGGCGCTGCACGACAGGCGCACTATCCTGTTTGTCGATGAAGTACACCGCTGGAACAAGGCGCAGCAGGATGCGCTTCTCCCCTGGGTCGAGAACGGCACCGTTATCCTGATTGGCGCAACCACTGAGAATCCCTTTTTTGAAGTCAATGCTGCACTGGTGTCGCGCTCGCGGATATTTCAGCTGCGGCCGCTGGACGCCGGCGAGCTTCGCCGCGTTGCCGAACAGGCGCTGGCCGATCCGGTTCGCGGCTACGGCTCGCTGCGCGTCAGCGTTGCCGAAGAGGCTATGCAGCACCTGATCGCGATTGCCGACGGCGACGCCCGCAGTCTGCTCAACGCGTTGCAGCTGGCGGTAGAAACCAGTACAGATCATTTCCCGCCGCCGCAAGGCAGCCGGATAGAGGTCTCACTCGAGGTTGCCGAAGAGAGCATTCAGCGCAAGGCGCTGCTGTACGACCGCGAGGGCGACTACCACTATGACACCATCAGCGCCTT
>SKLB01000137.1 GCA_007123465.1 Spirochaetales bacterium | reverse complement strand
TGGCCTCGGCAAGTCCGGCGGCGTCGAGTTCCGCACGCACTTTGCCACTGAGATACTGCATGTCACCCGAATCGAGCCTGACGGCAAACGGGTGGCCTGCGGCGATGAGCTTCCTGCCAACCGCGATCGCGTTGCTGATGCCACTGCCGAGCGTATCGTAGGTATCGATGAGCAGCGTGGTTCGATCAGGATAGAGCTCGGCGAAGCGTTCGAACGCTTCGCGTTCGTTTTGAAACGCCATCACCCACGAGTGCGCCATGGTTCCGCTGACCGGTATACCGTACTGTTTGCCCGCCAGGGTATTGGAAGTCGCCACGGCGCCGCCGATAAACGCCGCCCGGCTGGCCGACATTGCTCCATCGATGCCCTGGGCACGGCGAAGCCCGAACTCGAGCACCTTGCCCTTATCTGAGGCCAGGTAGATTCGCGCAGCCTTTGTGGCGATCAGCGTCTGAAAGTTGAGGATATTCAGCAGCAGACTCTCGATCAGCTGCGCTTCTATCAGGCTGCTGTGCACCCGGACCAATGGCTCCTGCGGGAACACCACCGTCCCTTCTGGAACCGCGTAGAGATCGCCCGAGAAGCGGAAATCCGCCAGAAAAGTCAGAAAGCGGTCATTGAACGTTCCCAGGCCGCGCAGGTATTCGATGTCCTGCGATGAGAACCGCAGCCCTTGCAGAGTGTCGAGCAGGTCTTGGAGACCCGCGAACACCGAAAATCCTCCCTGAAACGGCTGGCGGCGAAAAAACATGTCGAACACCACCTGTGGATTGAGCTCATAGTGGTGGTAGCCTTGGACCATTGTCAATTCGTACAGGTCGGTAAGGAGCGCCGAGGTAGGTCGCGCACTCATTGAAGCAACTCAGACGATTGAATGACGTTGCAGCCGGATCCGCGCAGGTCTGACAGAGCGCTGTCGATAGAACCCTCGGGCACGTTAACCCCGCGGCAGGCGTCTTCAACCAGATAGACACTGAAATCGAGCTTCAGTGCATCGGCGGCCGTGAAGTACACACAGACATCGGTTGCCAGCCCGCAGATAAACAGCGTATCGAAACCGTGCCCGCGCAACAGATGAACCAGGCCGGTAGAGGTCTTTTTGTCGTTCTCAAAAAAGGCGGAGTAGCTGTCCAGCTGCGGTCGGACACCCTTATGAAGTATCACGTTGACCGGACGTAGATCCAGCTGCGGGTGAAACTCAGCGCCCGGACTGGCCTGCACGCAATGCTCGGGCCACAGAATCTGCGATGTTCCGTCTGCGAGCTCAACGTTGTCAAACGGTTGCTTTCCCGGATACACAGGTGCAAAGGAGACGTGTCCCTCGGGATGCCAATCCTTGGTGGCAACCACAAACGCAAAGCGCGGCGCCAACCGATTGATAACCGGCACCACCTGGTCACCGTCCTGTACCGCCAGCGCACCGCCGGGACAGAAATCCTGCTGCACATCAACAATAATCAGAGCCGAACGCGTGGGTTCTGCAGTATTCATAGTAGGTTTGAGTATACCGGAGTCGACAGCAGAAGTCAAAAAGACCCCCGGCGCGCAAACGCGGCACCGGGGGCCATACCTCACACTACTGTGCGAGCCTACAGCGCGCTATTTCTGCTTGGCTTCCGGTGACTGCATGTAGGAGTTCTTCTCCTTCACCAGCACACCGGCCAGGACCAGCAGCGCAATCAGGTTTGGCGCGGCCATCAGACCGTTGAGCGTGTCGGCGATGTCCCAGATCAACTCCAGACCACCAATGGCACCGACCAGCAGAAAGGCCAGGAAAATCACGCGATACGGTGTCACTATCTTGGCACCGAAGATGTACTCCCAGCTCTTCTCACCGTAGAAAGACCAGGTAAGCATGGTGGTGTACGAGAACAGCACCAGCCCAATCAGTACAATCACACCTCCGGGTCCGGGCAGACCGCGCGTAAACGCGGTCGACGCCAGAACGCCACCGGTCAGTCCACCACCGTCCGGGCCTTCGAGCCACAGTGCGCCGGTAACCAGCACCACCAGGGCGGTCATGGTACAGACCACAATGGTGTCAATGAAGACTTCCCAGATACCCCACATGCCCTGACGAGTAGGTGAGTTCTTGGCCTGGGCGTGAACAATTGAAGCGGCCCCGAGACCGGCTTCGTTGGAGAAGATACCGCGCGCGATGCCGAAGCGGACGGTTGCCGCTACTGCTGCGCCGGCAAAACCACCGGTGGCTGCGGTCGGGTTGAAGGCGTGGTAGAAGATCGCGCCGAATGCACCGGGGACTTCACCGAGATTCATGAAAATGATAATCAGCGAACCGATGATGTAGACAACCGCCATGAACGGAACGATCTTCTCAGCGGTCTGACCGATGCGCTTGATACCACCCAGAATAACGATACCAACCAGCACTACCGCCACAACTCCGGTTACCCAGTGGGGAACACCGAACTGGCCCAGCGACGCGGCCATAGTGTTGGCCTGCACCATGTTGCCGATACCGAGAGCCGCAACTCCTGCCAGCAGAGCGTAGAGCACCGCCAGCCATTTCCAGCCCGATCCGAGCCCGTTCTCGATATAGTACATGACACCACCGCTGATCTCACCGGTTTCAGGATCGACCTTGCGGTACTTGACGCCAAGCGACGCCTCACCAAACTTTGTGGCCATACCAACCAGTGCGGAAATCCACATCCAGAACACCGCGCCCGGGCCACCAAGTGCGAGTGCGGTACTCACTCCGGCAATGTTACCGACGCCAATCGTCGCCGCCATTGCAGAGCTCACGGCCTGGAACGAGCTGATCGCTCCACCTTCCTCTTCCTTGGTCTTCTTGAAGAACCGACCAAAGCTCTGACGCCACGACAGTCCGAGCTTGACAAACTGAAAGAAGCCAAGCCGTACCGTGAGGTACACACCGGTACCGATCAGCAGCACCATGAACGGCGGCCCCCAGACGATGCTGTTGAGCCAGTTGTTAAACGCCAACAATGAATCCATTTGCGCTCCTCCTTCCGTAAGAGAACGTTTGGGATTAGCCGGGACAGATCCGCGCGCACGCAGAAAGATCCCGTGCAACTTCTGAAACTATAACTGCACCTGCACCAATAATGCAACCTATTTCTGAGTCATACGCTATGGTGGCTATGGTGGCTGAAAACGGCTCTTGATCGATTACCGCGATCCGTGAACAATGCACAAAACACCCCCGTGGAGGAGCAACCAGGATGGAACGTAGCTTTTGCATGTTGAAACCGGGCGTACTGCAACGCCGGCTGGTCGGCGAGGTTCTGGGCCGCATCGAGCGCAAAGGACTGCAGATCCGCGCACTGAAGATGATGCAGATCCCGCGCGCACAGTGCGAACAGCACTACGCCGAACACAAGGAGCGCCCGTTTTTCTCCTCGCTGGTAGAGTATATGACCTCCGCCCCGGTGGTGGCTATGGTGGTAGAGGGCCAGGACGCCATACGCTATCTGCGCACACTGTGCGGTGCTACCAACCCCGCTGAGGCGGCGCCGGGGACCATCCGCGGTGACCTGGCGCTGGTCACCCAGAACAACATCATTCACGCCTCTGACAGCCCCGAGAGTGCCAGGCGCGAGATCGAGCTGTTTTTTAGCGCCGGCGAGATTCATGAGTACCAGGATGGCAACCAGTCCTGGCTCGGGTGATAAAGCCCTGAGCACCTCATCCCCACCCAGGTGGCAACTCGATAGCATCTATCCCGGTTTCGACAGCGCGCCGTACCGTGCCGACAAACAGCGGCTCTCAGACGACCTGAGGCGCCTGCAGGACGCCGTTGAGGATCAGGCACACCTGCGGCGTGAGCCGCTGCACTGGCTCGAGCACTGTATCGATCTGCTCAGCAGTGTATCAGACTGTCATGAAAACCTCGACGCGTACGCCTACGCGTGCTATTCGGCCGATACCGGCGATGATACCGCGCTGCGCGAGCTGAACCACATCCAGCAGCTTGCGCTGCCGCTGCACCCTCTGCGGGTACGGTTTCGCCAGCAGCTGGCCACACTAACCGATCAGCTCGAGGAGCTGGAAGGACGCAGCGCCACTATCGCGGCGCACCGCTTGTTCCTGCGTGAACAGCTCGAAGAGCGGCAGCACCAGATGAGCGCTGCAGAAGAAGAACTGGCGGCCGACCTTTCGCGGCCCGGCGCCGAGGCCTGGTCGCGGCTGCACGAGAGCGTGACATCGCAATTGCAGGCTGCATGGGGCCCGGGTGAAACCCGCACGGTGGTAAACCTGCGCAGTCTTGCCCACGACCCTGATCGCAGTCTGCGCAAGCGGGCGTTTGAGCTCGAACTGCAAGCGTGGCAATCGGTTGAGCTGCCGCTCAGCTACGCGCTCAACGGCGTCAAGGGCCACAGCGTGATTCTCAACCAGCGCCGCAGTTACCCGGATCCGCTGCAACGCGCCACGTTTCAATCACGTATCAGCCGGGCGGCGCTGGACGCGATGATTGCCGTCATGGAGCAATCGCTGCCGCTTTTCCGCAGCTATCTCAAGGCCAAGGCGCGGGCGCTCGATCTGCCTCAACTGGCGTTTTACGACCTGTTTGCACCAATCGGGTCAACGGCGCGCCGCTGGGACTTTGCCGAGGCGGTTTCCTTTGTAGTGCAGCAGTTTGCGGGGTTTTCGCCGGAGCTCGGCGACTTCGCCAGCCACGCATTTAACAATCACTGGGTCGATGCCCAACCACGCAGGGGCAAGATAGGCGGCGCCTACTGTATTTCGATGCCCCTGTGCGGCGAGAGCCGCATTCTGGCAAACTTTGACGGGTCGTTGTCCAGCGTCTTCACGCTGGCGCACGAACTCGGCCACGCGTATCACCACCACGTTCTCAAGGACGCCCCCGCGTTGCAGCGGGCCTACCCGATGACGCTCGCAGAAACCGCCAGCATCTTCTGCGAGACTATCGTGCTGGATCGAGCGCTGGAACAACTCCCAGCAGCTGAACGAACTGCTTTGATTGAGCTGTTTCTGCAGGACGCCACGCAGGTGATCGTCGATATTCTGTCGCGCTTCTACTTCGAACGAGAGCTTTTCGCTCGCCGCGAGCAGGCCGAACTGAGCGCTGCGGAGCTGTGCCAAATGATGACCGACGCTCAGAAGGCAACCTACGGTGAAAGCCTGGATTCCGCTGCGCTGCATCCCTACATGTGGGCGGTCAAGGGACACTACTATCGCCACGACATGGCGTTCTACAATTTTCCCTACGCGTTCGGTATGCTGTTTGGCCTGGGCCTGTACGCGCAGTACCTCCAGGCTCCAGAGGCGTTCCCGCGCGTCTACCGTTCGCTGCTCAGCCAGACCGGCCGCGCCTCCGCGGGTGAGCTGACCGGGATGGCGGGTTTTGACATAGAGGATCCTGCGTTCTGGCGCTCGGCAGTCGATCGCATCGCCAAGCGTGTAGAAGAGTTCGCCCGTCTCATCGCTTCATAGCTTCTGTTCATAGCGCCGGCGGCGGCAGCTACGCTGGACAATCCAGCGCCCTTTTAGTACTATGAACATGGATTCAGACAGCGTGGCGCCGTACCCAAGTGGTAAGGGGGAGGTCTGCAAAACCTTTATTCACCGGTTCGATTCCGGTCGGCGCCTCTCTCCGTTGCGCGAGTGTCTGTTGCGCGGGTGTACCAGTAGTACGCCGCCAGCATGATAGCGTGGCCCGCGAACTCCGGTACTCGGCCCGCAGCAATATCTTCAGTTGGAACCAATACTACATCCACCAACTCGTCGGCATCGAGCGCCTGGCGGCCGTGGTACTCGACGCGGTCGGCCAGAAATGTTGTAACGCTGTTAGTCATGAACGCCGGGTTGGGGTTGGTTGTTCCGATGCGACGCAGTCCGCCGACCGAGTAACCGCTCTCTTCGCGGAACTCTCGCGCGGCGGCAACGGCGGCGTCCTCGCCGCGGTTGACCATGCCGCCGGGAAATTCCAGCGAGGTGCTGTTGCTGCCGTGGCGGTACTGACGCACCAGCACAAAGCAGGGGCGCTGCTGTTCATCGGCAACCACCGCGATCACATTGACCCAGTCAGGCGATTCCACCAGCACAAAGTCACTGGTGCGTCCGTCATCGGCGCAGCGAGTCACCTTCAGCAGCTGGAAGATCCTGCCGTCGTACTCGTGGCTGCGTTCGATTTCGTGCCAGTGAAGGTGCGAGTGGTCGGATTTCTTGCTCATAGGTTCTTGCTCATATTACCGCAGTCTACCGCAGCGCCCCCAATTTGCCAATCGCACGTGCGTTACCGCGGGTGCGGGGCCTGCGACCGGCACTTACGCATTCGCCTACGCATCATACTTGAAAAATGGAAGACTGTCTTCCATTTTTCAAGTATGATACGTAGGTAACGTCAGAGGTAGCGCTTGAATACCTCGCTGCGACCTCGCTGCCGACCTCGTCCGCGATCTTCTGCTGTCCCGCTGCGCTTCGCAGCCCCCGGGGGTGTGACAGACGCGCGCAGCGGTTGACACGCGACAGGCGGCGGGGTGCATACTAAGACTATGTCAAATACCCTGGATTCCATCATCGACCGCATCTTTGATTCCTACGCAGCCATCGGCGGCATCAACCACCTGCACGGTCCCAATCTCCCGTCAATGGAGAGCATCATTCGCATCATCTACGATTTCGAGTCGGTGATGTTCCCCGGATTCAAGACCGACGAGAGCATCGACGAGCAGAACCTGCGCTGTACGTTGGGCGAAAACATCCACCGCATCGTACGCAGCCTGTCGGCGGAGGTCTGCAAGAGCCTGGCCTTCGGCGCACGCGGCGGCGGCAGCAACAGTGATGGTTCATGCCTGGATCCAGCAGAGCTCGAAGGATCGCGCCGCGACGCGGATGCTATCACGATAGCGCTGTTGGAGAAGATCCCCGCAATTCGAAAGCGACTGCGCATGGACGTGGAGGCGGCGTTCGTAGGGGATCCGGCGGCCAAGTCACGCGAAGAAGTCATTCTGGCCTACCCCGGGGTCGAAGCGGTTCTGATACACCGCATCGCCCACGAACTGTGGCAGATGGAGGTACCGCTTATTCCACGCATGATGAGTGAGTACATCCACGGCAAGACAGGAATTGACATTCACCCTGGCGCCACCATCGGCGACTATTTCTTTATCGATCATGCCACCGGCGTAGTCATCGGTGAGACCACCATCATCGGCAACTGGGTAAAGGTGTATCAGGGAGTCACTATAGGCGCGCTGAGCGTCAAGAAAGAGGAAGCCAACGTCAAGCGCCACCCGACCATCGAGGACGAGGTCACAATCTACGCGGGCGCAACGATCCTGGGCGGCAAGACGGTTATCGGGCGCGGTTCAACTATCGGCGGCAACGTCTGGATCACCGGTCCGGTACCGCCGGGAAGCAAGATCTACAACAAACCGGTCGACTACATCCATCGTCGGCCTCCGACATCAAATCTGGCCTGAGAATCACGCAAACTCAGGCGGCCTCAGTGCGATACCGTGCGTACGGGGTATTCTTCGGAGATGTAGCTCTGACCGAACCCGTTGATCTCCCGGATCCAGCCGAGAAACTTCTCGGCCTCGGCTTTGTCGCTGTAGCCGCCGACGCGCAACCGATAGAAGACGGTGTCGTTGACGGTACGCGTGGTAATGCGGCCACGCAAGCCGCGCTCCTCCAGCGTAGTACGGGCCTGTTCTACCCGGTCGCGACTCGGTGAGGCTATCACCTGTATCCAGTACTCGGTCACGCGTACCTGGCGCGTTTCCGGCTCACGCGGCGGGGCAGGTTTTGGCTCTGCCGGCGGTTCAGCGGGAACTCGCGGCGCAGGCTCGCGCGGTGCGGGTTCGGGATCACGCGGCGCCGGCTCGCGCGGTGCGGGTTCGGGAGCGGGGCGCGGCTCGGCCGGCGCACGTGGATCCGGTGGATCCTCGTCATCGAAAACAATGATGAAATCCTCATCATCCTCGGGATCACGCGGCGCAAAGTCCGGAGCTTCGGCATCAGGACGCCGCAGGTACTCGATAGGATCAAACTGCTGCCTGCTCTCGGCCCCCGGCTCCTGCACAATCCGCAGCGGCGCATCCGGCGAGACCTCGGTACGAGGGTAGAAGAATATCAACCCGATTCCGATGACTGCGGCAACAAAGAGCGCCACGCTCACAATGACTATCAGAACTTTCTGCTGTTCCATACTGTCTGACTCATATCCGGGGAAGGTTGAGTTGACGCAGCTGTTCCATCAGCTGAGCGTGATTTCCCCGGTTCTCCACAGTATGAATATCGACCGAATCGGCGTCCGATTGAACCCCCAGTTTGCGCTGCAGCCAGATTATTCGCAGCACATCCCGCACGCTGCTGTTGTCACGCCGCAGGCCACGGCGGATGCGCAGCAGCAGCGGCGCGCGAACCCAGATCACCGTATCACAGAGCGCGTCGAGCCTCATATGAAACAGCAGCGCCGCGTGCATCACTATCGGCGCATCGCGGTTCTGGTTTATGATCTCGCGTGCCATTGCCACCATCCGCGGGTGCACAATCCGCTCCAGTCTCCGCAGCGCCGCTGCTTCGCCGAAGACCATAGCCCGTAGCGCCGAGCGCTCGATCGTGCCATCGGCGCCGAGGATTGCGCTGCCGAACTCGGCCACTACTTCTTCGCGACAATCGACAAGCGCCCGATGGCCGAGCGCGTCAACGTTGATCTCGCGGTAACCGGCGTCGATCAGGAACTGCGCAACGGTGCTCTTGCCGGAACAGTATGCACCACCAACCCCGACAACGGCAGTAGTCGATTCGGGCATCAGTGCAACTGCCCCCAGCTGTCGCCCACCTCCACCGAGACGCGTAGCGGCACATCGAGCGACACTGCCGCGGACATCTCCTGCTGCAGCAGTGCACGCACGGTCTCGGTTTCCTTGTCGGGCGCTTCGATGATAAGCTCGTCGTGAACCTGCAGAATCACGCGCGACTGCAGCTGCTCCTCGCGCAGCCGTTTGTCGATCCGAAGCATCGCCAGCTTGACGATATCGGCCGCGGTCCCCTGGATCGGAGTATTGACCGCTACCCGTTGTGCGCCCGAGCGCACCGCCTTGTTGCGGTTATTGATATCAGGAACCTTGCGCTCGCGGCCAAACAGCGTGCGCACCACCCCGCTCTTCTCCGCCTCGGCAACGGTGTCATCGATGAACTCGCGAATGCGCGAATAGGTGCGAAAGTAGGCTTCGATGAAGCTCTCGGCGTCGCGCCGCGCAATGCCGAGTTCGCGAGACAGGCGGAACGCCGACATGCCGTACATCACACCAAAGTTGATGGTCTTGGCGATCCGGCGCTGCTCTGCGCTGACTTCATCGGGGCCAACACCAAAGATCAACGCGCCGGTTGCGCGGTGTACATCGTGTCCCTCACGGAACGCGTCGGTCAGCGCGGGATCTCCGGACAGGTGCGCCAGCACCACCAGTTCAATCTGCGCATAGTCGGCGCTGACAAAGCGATGACCGGCGGCGGGGACAAACGCCTCGCGGATGCGTCGCCCTTCTTCGTCACGGATTGGAATGTTCTGCAGGTTGGGATCCTTGCTCGACAACCGGCCGGTAGCGGTGCCGGTCTGGTTGAAATGCGTGTGGATGCGTCCGGTCCGGGAGTCTACCATGCGCGGCAGTGCGTCTACGTAGGTGGACTTGAGCTTTGACAGCAGACGATGACGCAGCACCTTCTCGGGTACCGGGTCCTGCTGTGCCAGCTCCTGCAGCACCGCGGTGTCTGTCGAGTAACCGGTCTTGGTCTTCCTGATCGGCTTGAGCTTACGTTCCTCGAAGAGCACCTGCTGCAATTGGCGGGTAGAGGCAATATTGAACTCGTAACCCACCAGCTGGTAGACCTCGCGTTCGATGGCATCCAGCTTGCGCGCCAGCTGCCCGCTGTACTGCTCCAGGGTTGCGCTGTCAATAGCGATACCGGCCAACTCCATCTCGCCCAGCAGTTGGACCAGCGGCATCTCGATATCGTAGAAGAGCCGTTCGAACCCGCGCTGCTTGATCTGGGGTGCAAAGCTGCGATAGAGCCGCAGCGTGATATCGGCGTCCTCGGCGGCGTAGCGGCAGGCCGTCTGAAGATCCACGCTGTCAAAGGTTGGCTGCCCCTCGCGCGTTTTGGGCAGGATATCGCTGTAGGCCGTTGTGTGAATACCGAGGTGGGCTTCGGCCAGCTGATCCATACCGTAGCTGTTGCTGCCGGCGTCCAGTACCCACGCCGCAATCATGGTGTCAAACCAGACGTTGCTGATTTCGATTCCCCAGCGGCGCATGACCTGGTAATCGTACTTGAGGTTCTGCCCGATGAGCTTGACCGAAACATCGGTTAGCAGTTCACCGAGCAGCTCGCGTGCGCGGTCCTCGGGCACCACCGGCCCGTCGGGGCCGCGCAGCGCGACATAGCACGCAACGCCCTGCTCATAACAGAGCGAGAACCCCACCGGGTTTGCAACGTGCGAATCGAGGCCGTCGGTCTCGGTGTCAAACGCAACTTCGCCGGCCGCGCGTGCACCTGCGATCCAGCGCGCCAGCTCGTCGGCGTCGGTTACCAGGTTATAATTTCCCGGTTGTGGTGTGCCCGCAGCTTCGCGGGCTCTACGCTCTGCGTTCCCGTCCCCGACAGCCGCCGGCGGGCCGCCGCCGGCCTGGCGCAACTGCTCGGCGAGCGCTTTCATCCCCTGTTCCAGAAACAGCGGAACCGCGGCTTCGGCATCGAGTTCGGAGAGCTGAAAACGGTCCGCGGGGATTTCGAGCGGCACGGCGGTCTCGAGTACAACCAGATCACGACTGAGATAGGCCGACTCGCGGCCATCCTGGAGTTTAGTGCTGACCGAGCCGCTGATCTGGTCGATGTGCTCGTAGATGGCATCCAGGGTTCCGTACTCGCCGAGCAGCCTGGCGGCGGTCTTGGCGCCAATTCCCTTGACACCGGGAACATTGTCCGAGCTATCACCGGTCAGCGCAAGATAGTCCAGAATCTGCTCGGGGTAAACGCCCCAATCTTTATAGACAGCGTCGCGGTCCAGATCGTCAAACCCATCCCTGCCCGGTCTCAGCACCCGGACCGGGCCATCTACCAGCTGCAGCAGGTCTTTGTCACCCGAAACGATGTAGCACGGCTGTTCGTTCTCGCGGCACGAGGTTGCCAGGGTTGCAATCAGATCGTCGGCCTCGTAGCCGTCCACGCGCGCCATCGGCACGCCAAGCGCCTCGAGCATCTGCTCGATGATCGGAATCTGGGCGG
>SKLB01000340.1 GCA_007123465.1 Spirochaetales bacterium | reverse complement strand
TCGCTGGAGAGCTCAAGCGGATTCATGTGAGGGTGGGCGATAGAGTGCAGGCCGATCAGGTGATCGCCGAAGTCGACCGGTCGCGGCCCGGACAGACCTTTGCGCCCAGCCCGGTGCGCGCCACCATAGCCGGTACGGTGACCGCACTGCCGGTACAGACGGGATCGATGGTGAGCACCAGCTCTCCGCTGGCGCGTGTTGCCCAGACCGATGAGCTGGAGATTCGCATCGCCGTCGCCGAGCGTTTTGTCTCAAAGATGCGCCTCGGTATGCCGGCAACCATTCGCCTCGACGCGTATCCGGGTGAGCAATTTGGTGCACAGGTAACCGAGGTCAGTCCGGTTCTCGATTCCCAGACACGGACGCTCGGGGCAACGTTGAACTTCAACCGCCGTGATCCGCGCGTTCGGCCCGGCATGTTTGCCCAGGTTCAGCTGATTACGCAGCAGAAGGAGGGCGCGGTCAAGGTACCTTCGGACACTGTTGTACGGCGCTTCGGCGAGACCTACCTGTTTGTGGTGCAACAACGCGACGACGAGACTACCGTCGAGCGGAGGTCTGTTCGCGTCGGCATTGAAATTGACAACGTCGCCGAGATTCTCGAAGGAGTGACCGCTGGTGACGAGATCGTGTACCAGGGCCAGGCACTACTGGAAGACGGTGCGCCGGTTCGGATCATCGATCGAATCACTGTTCTGGACTGAGTTCTAAGGAGCTGCACGATGAGTCTTACCAAGGCTGTAGTCAATCGTCCCACGACGCTTCTCATTCTGTTTGCGCTGTTGTTCGGGTTTGGCATCTACACCGCGCGTGATATCGCTATTGACCTGTTCCCCGAGATCGAAGCGCCCTTTCTGGTGGTGTTGACCAGCTACGACGGTGCCGGTCCGGAAGAGGTCGAGCGCAGCGTGACGCGCCCGCTGGAGAGCCAGCTGAGCAACGTGAGCAATATAGAGAGTATCACGTCGACCTCGGCCGAGGGTTCGAGCCAGGTCAGTCTCGAATTCACCTGGGGTACCGATATGGCGGAAGCCTCCAATGAGGTTCGAGACCGGCTGGAGTTTGTCCGTGATGCGTTGCCGTCGGATGCGCGGGCGCCGCAGATATTCAAGTTTGATCCGTCTCAGTTTCCGATCATGCAGCTGCAGGTCTCGGGCAACCGCTCGCCGGAGGAACTGCGCCGGCTGGCCGAGGACGTGATCCAGCCGCGTCTGGAGCAGATCGAAGGTGTTGCGCTGGCATCGGTCAGGGGCGGCCGTGACCGTGCGATTCGTGTGGAGGTGCCTCAGGACCGCCTGGAAGCCTATAATCTTACCCTGACGCAGGTTTCGCAGGCTATTCGCGCACAGAACGTGCAGATTGCCGGAGGGCGCATAACCGAGGGCACCACAAACTACCTTGTACGCACCGCCGGCGAGTATCGCAGTCTGGAAGAGTTGAAGGACACGGTTATCGCCTACAGGCCGATGGCTGGTGCTCAGGGAACCGCCCCGGCCGCCAACACAGGCGCTGAATCTACTGCTGACTACGGGATCCGTCTGCGCGAGATCGCCAACGTTTACGACGATTTCAAACGTCAGGATACCGCGGTGTTTGTCAACGGGTCACCGGGAGTGTTGCTGGCGGTTCAGAAGCAGAGCGGTACCAATTCGGTTGAAACCGCGGACAACGTTCTGGGACGGTTGGATTCTATCAATAGCGCGCTGCCGATTGGTGTTGAAGTCGGAGTGTTGCTCGATACCACCGAGATTATCCGTGATTCGCTGCGCGACGTCTCTTCTTCGGCAATCCTGGGAGCCATATTTGCGGTTCTGGTGCTGTTTGTATTTCTGCGCAGCTTCCGCACCACCGCCGTTATCGCGATCTCGATTCCGGTATCGATCGTCATTACGCTGATGCTGATGTACTTCTTCGGGCTGACGCTCAACATCATGACTTTGACCGGGCTGGCGTTGGGTATCGGAATGCTCGTCGATAACTCTATCGTTATTCTGGAGAATATCTATCGCTACCGCGAGAAGGGTTCCAAGCTCACAACCAGTGCGGTTCTGGGCACACAGGAAATGTTGACGGCGATCACCGCCTCGACCCTGACTACTATCTGTGTGTTCCTGCCGGTGGTGCTGTTTCGCCGGCAGCTGCGATTTGTCGGTGAGCTGTTCTCAGGGCTGGCGTTCACGGTTGTGATTTCGCTGGTAGCCTCGCTGGTGGTGGCGGTGCTTCTGATTCCGGTTCTCTCGAGTCACTACCTGCGCATCGAAAGCAAGAAGCAGCGGCCGGTAGTCGGTATTCGTCGCGTGTTCGATAATTTACTGACCAGTTTCTTCAGTGGGCTGGACAGCGGTTACCGCTCAGCGTTGGGGTTTTCGCTGCGGCATCGCTGGATCGTCGTTGTAATTGTGGTTGTGCTGTTCGGCGCCAGTCTGGCGCTGATTCCGGTCATGGGGTTCCAGTTTGCTCCGTCGCAGGAAGACGACTTTGTCCAGGTCTCGCTGACCATGCCGCAGGGTACCAGCCTTGAGGTAACCCGGAACGTGCTGCAGCAGATGGAGCTGATTGCCGAAGAAGAGATCCGGGGCTACAACAACATTGTGGTAACAGCCGGGGACCGCAGTTTCTTCGGTCTCGGCGGTGCGCGTACCAATCGAGGGACGCTGGCGTTGACCCTGCCCGAGTTTCAGGAGCGCATCGATACAGCGGCCGATGTGCAGGAGAAGTTGCGTGCACATTTCGACAGCTTTCCCGGCGCGCAATTCTCGTTTCAGCAAGGCGGAGCAGGTGGCCCGTTCAATGCGCCGCCAATCGAGATCATCGTTACCACGGAGGATCTCGAACGCGGTAAGCAGACCGCTGACCGCATCGCCGATCTTCTCCGCGATCGGTTCCCAAACGAGGTTACCGAGCCCAATGTGACCCTTGACGAGGGGTTGCCTGAGCTGCGAATTGCCATCGACCGTACGCGTGCCTACGAGTTGGGACTCAACGTGCAGAGCGTTGGCCAGGAAGTGCGGGCCTACGTCGACGGAATCACTTCGTCGCGCTTCCGTGCGCGGACCGATGAGTACGACATACTGGTCATCTCCGATGAGGCCAGCCGCTCGTCGGCGCCGGATCTCGAGCGCATATTCGTCATCAACAGTGCCGGCAGACGCGTTGCACTATCGAGCTTCGCTACACTGGAACGGGCCACCGGCCCGGTAAGCATCCGGCGCGAGAATCAGCGGCGTACCGTCAACGTGCGGGCCGGTCTGGCACCGGGTGTCCAGCTCAGCGATATCGATCCGCAGGTGCGCGCGATGATACAGCAGGAGATCCCGGTGGATGACACACTGGTGATCGAGTTTGGCGGCGATTACGCTGAACTGATGGAGCTCTTGCGGACGTTTGCGGTCATTGTTGTGATCTCGATACTGCTGGTATACGGTGTGATGGCGAGCCAGTTCGAGTCGTTTCTCGATCCGTTCATCATCGTGTTCACTATTCCGCTGCTGGCAATCGGCGTTGTCGGTTTGTACTATATCACCGGCGAGACGCTCAACGTGTTCACGGCCGTCGGGACGGTTATGCTGGTGGGTATCGTTGTCAACAACGGTATCGTGCTGGTCGACTATACCAACCTGATGCGCCGGCGCGGCATGGAGTTGTTTGACGCGTGTATCGAAGCCGGCGGTAACCGTTTGCGGCCGATCCTGATGACCAGCCTGACAACGATTCTGGCGCTGGTGCCGGTGGCCTTTATTGAGGGAGAGGGCTCCAGCCTGGTACAGCCGATCGCCAAGACGGTTGTCGGTGGACTGACCGTAGCTACCTTTCTGACGCTTTTCCTGGTTCCGGCGCTCTATTCGGCATTCAACCAGCTATCCGACAGGATAGGTTCGCGCCGCGAGCGCCGCCGTGATGAGAAGTACCAGCGCAAACAGGCGCAGTTGCAGCGCGAAATCGCCCGCGACCAGCGGCGTGCTGCTGACCGCGACGCCGAGCGGCAACGCCGCCGGGGACGGAGGAAAGAATAATGGTGCGCCTTGAGATGATTGCCAACAGGTCGGTTGAGGGTGATTTCTTCGATCTGCTGCAGAAGCGCGGTCTCGGTGAGGTCTATTACACCAGAGTACCGGTTGTTTTTGGCGTGGGCGACTCAGGCCCTCGTCACGGTGACCACGTCTGGCCGGAGGAGAACTTCCTGCTGCTGATGTATTGTGAAGAAGAGACTGCTGACCGCGTTACCGACGTTGTACGCGAACTGAAGCGAGAGTTTCCCGACGAGGGAATCAAGCTCTTTCGCGTAGCGGTGCTCGAGGGCTGTTAGCGGCTACTGCTGAGCCTGCTTGAGAATCGCGTGTAGCACATCGCGAATATCGATGAAGTGCTGCACAAGTTCCGGGTCAAACTTCTCGCCGGCGTGTTCCTGCAGGAACTCCAGCGCCTGGTCCTCGCTCCACGCCTTCTTGTACGAGCGCTCCGATGTCAGCGCATCAAACACGTCGGCTATCGCAACGATCCGTGCCGACAGCGGAATCTCTTTGCCCTTCTTGCCGGGCCCAAAGGCAATATCATCGGCAAAGATGTCCTTGACGTGGCCGGGATAGCCCGATCCGTCCCAGCGCTCGTGATGGTTCAGGGTCACCTCGTAGGCGATACGGTCCCAGATCGAACGCGAGTTGGTGAAAAGGCGCGCGCCAAAGAGCGTGTGGCGATACATCAGCGCCTTCTCCGCTTCATTGAACTCACCCTGCTTGGCGATGATTGCATCGGTCAGTCCTACCTTGCCGACGTCGTGCAGGATCGCCGCCGCGCGGAAAATATCCTTCTTCAGGATGCGCTCGTGCAGCGGTACGCCGTGGCGTGCGGCCCAACGGTTGAACAGCTCAACCGCGTAGTCTCCGACGCGCCGGGCGTGTGCAACCGATTCGCACGGATCGCGCAGCTCGGCCATCTCCACCATCCGCATCACCATCTGGCGCGAAAGGTCGGCCTTCTCGATTGCATCTGCGGCGTGCTCGGCAAAGTACGTAATGTAGAGCCGGTCATCGGCGTTGAACGCTGTTACATCGCCGTGGCGGTCTTTGCGGTTAATCAGCTGCAAGACGCCAACCACAACGGTGTCGCTTTTCATCAGCGGAACTACCAGGATCGATTGCGTCTTGTATTGCGTCAACTTGTCGTATGAAGGATTGAAGCTGTACGAGACGTTGCTCTTGATGTCGTAGACATTATCGATCATAAGCGCTTCGCCGGTTGAAGCCACGTAGCCGGCCAGCGAGTTCTTGTCGATCGGGATGCTGTTCTCCGAGTAGACGTACTTCTCTTTCGGGTTGCCCTCGGGGAAGAGCGTGTCGTTCTCGATGTAGCTGAAGAACAGACGGCCATCTCGCGCCAGGTACAGCGTGCCGGCATCGGCCTCCACAAACGCGCGCGCCTCGTGCAGTACGCTTTCGAGCAACACGGTAAGATCGGTGATCTTCTGGATGCGTCTGATAGTGCGCAGTAGGTCTCGCGCGGTGCGCCGTTCAGCCATATCGATAAATATAGCCGAAATCAGCCGAAATTACCAACAAACTGAGATGCTTGTTCGGCAAAACAGCGGAGCAACCGGTCGGCGTTCTGCGGTTCACTGCCGACCCCCTGCCAGATCGAGTGGCGGCCACCGCCCTTGGCGTTGATGATCGGCAGCAGCTCGCGGCGAACAGCGTCGAATTCCAGCCGCAGATCCGGCGAGCATCCGATTATCCACTGCACCTGCTGCGGCTGGACGTTGACCAGGCAGACGCAGGTCGACGGCTGTTCGATCAGGGCTTCCAGCACACCGCGAAACAGCTCGGGCGGCTCGGCCTCGAACCGCTCGGTGACAATCCGCAGCTCGCCACTCAGCGATGCACCACGGTGCAACTGCTCGGCCCACAGCGCACACAGCCGTGCCGCGGTTGCACGCTCGTTGTACTGCGACTGCTTGAGAGCCAGCTCCAGCTTCTCGGCGCGTTCTATGATCTGGTGCTGCCTGGCCGAGAAGCGGTCCGAGAGTGTGTTGACGATTGCGGTCTTCTCACGGTAGTCATCGAGTGCCCGCCGGCCGATCTTCCACGCGCTGCGCAGGTTGCCACGGATACGCTCCACCGCTACCAGTTTGATTATTCCTACCTGGCCGGTGGTGGGTGTGTGAACACCGCCACAGGCAACCCGGTCGAAGCCGTCGATCTCGACAATGCGGATAGTTCCCCCGACTTTGGGAGGCCGGCGCAGCGCGAGCCGGGGAATCTCGCTTTCTTCGGCATCGAAGGTTCGTACTTCCAGATTGCGCCCAACGGTCTCGTTGGCCAGTTGTTCGATCTGCTGTAGCTGCGCTTCGGCTATCTCCGCGGTGTCACATTCAACTGTTGTATACTGTTCGCCCTGGTGGACTGCAACGGTTGCGTAACCGCCGACGTGGATCATCGACGCTGAGATTATATGCTGCCCGGTGTGCTGCTGCATGTAGTCAAAGCGGTGCTGCCAGTCGATTCTGCCGTGAACGGTGTCGGTCTCCGGTATGCGCTCCAGCGTGTGGATAACCTGCTCGCCCTGTTTGCGCACATCGAGCACGGCTATGTCGTCGAGGCTGCCACGATCCGCCGGCTGACCTCCGCCTTCCGGGTAGAAGCAGGTGCAGTCGAGCACCACGTCGCTGCGGTTTCCTGCCGGTTTGGCTTCCAGGACCACGGCGTCAAACTCGCGTTTCATTGGGTCATCATAATAGAGCTTGCGGGTCATAGGGCGATGATAGCATATCAGCGGCAGCTTGACACGCGTGACTGCGCGTCATATTATGAGACCATATCCCAAACTATGAGACGAATTGTTATTGCGTCGCAGTCAGTTCCGCAGCTATGAGTGTTCAATCGCTCGACAGAGCGCTCGACATCCTGGAGTTACTCGCACAGCGGCCCAACGGTAGCGGCGTTGCCGTGGTGGCAGATCTCGCAGCAGCATCTTAACCGCATCGGACAGGCGGTCAGGCGCACCGCAGAGGTGATATCCACACACCTCGGTTGGCGACAGGAGGAGGAACGCTATGAGAATGAGATCTGAGAAAGAATGCAGATGGGATGCGGTTTCGCTCGGCGAAATCATGCTGCGCCTCGATCCGGGAGAGGGACGGGTGCGCAACACTCGATCGTTCCGCGTCTGGGAAGGCGGCGGGGAGTACAACGTGACCCGCGGACTCAAGCGCTGTTTCGGACTGAATACCACTGTGGTCACGGCGATACCGGACAACGATCTCGGCTATCTGCTGCTGGATTTCCTCTACCAGGGCGGCGTCGATACGTCGCACATCAAGTGGTATCCCTACGACGGTATCGGACGCGACGTTCGCTTAGGGCTCAATTTCACCGAGCGCGGTTTCGGTATCCGTGGAGCACTCGGGGTTTCCGATCGAGCCAACAGTGCTGCCAGCAAACTGCGTAAGGGCGACATCGACTGGAAGCGTATCTTCGAGGACGAAGGTGCCCGCTGGTTTCACTGCGGCGGAATTTTTGCCGCACTATCCGATACCACACCCGAGGTACTGCTGGAGGCCATGGAGGCGGCGCGCAGCGCCGGGACAATCATCAGCTACGACCTCAATTACCGACCATCGCTATGGAAAGCTGTCGGCGGCAGCGAGCGTGCGGTGCAGGTCAACCGCGAGATTGCCAAGTACGTCGATGTCATGATCGGCAACGAAGAAGACTTCACCGCGGCGTTGGGGTTCGAAGTCGAAGGGCTCGCTGAAGACGTCACCGATCTGCAGGTAGACAAATTCAAGAACATGATCCGCACCGTGGTCAAGGAGTTTCCGCATTTCCAGGCCGTTGCCACAACGCTGCGCGAGGTGCACAGCGCTACGGTCAACGACTGGGGCGCCATCCTGTACCACGGTGGCGAGTTCTATGAGGCGCAGCACCGGCCGCGGCTGGAGATCATGGACCGGGTCGGCGGTGGAGACAGTTTTGCTTCAGGGCTGATCTACGGTTTTCTGAGCGGCAAGGATCCGCAGCAATGCGTCGATTACGGTGCGGCGCACGGCGCGCTGGCGATGACCACACCGGGGGACACCTCGATGGCGTCGCTCAAGGAAGTAGAGAAGATCATGGCTGGCGCCAGCGCGCGGGTCGAAAGATAGCGTTGTAACAGGAGCACACAATGAACGTATTGCAGACACTCGGGAAGCAGCTGCTGGTTCCCGTGATCAAGCTTGAGTCCGCCGATTCGGCAACCCCGCTGGCAGAGACGCTGCTGGCTAACGGTCTGCCGGTTGCAGAGGTGACCTTTCGCACCGCGGCGGCGGGACAGAGCATCCGCAACATCAGCCGCGACGTGCCCGACGTGCTGCTGGGTGCCGGGACGGTACTCACGGTTGATCAGGTCAAAGAGGCGGTCGACGCCGGCGCGGCCTTCATCGTAACGCCGGGCTTCAACCCGGCGGTGGTTGAATACTGTGTTGAGCAGCAGATTCCGATTACACCGGGAATCAACAACCCCACCGGTGTAGAGGCGGCGCTGGCGCGCGGTCTGTCGGTGGTCAAGTTCTTCCCGGCCGAGGCTTCCGGCGGAGTCAAGATGCTGAAGGCGATGTCGGCGCCCTACGGTGACGTGCGCTACGTGCCCACCGGCGGCATAGGAGCCGCCAATCTCGGCGACTATCTGGCGCTGCCCGCGGTGCTGGCGGTTGGCGGCAGCTGGATGGTGCCTTCAGACAAAATCAGCGCCGGAGACTTCGAGGCCGTTGCCAGGCTGGTGCGCGAAGCGGTGAAGCTGGCTCAGAGTCTGCGGCCGGCATACTGAATCCGGCGTGCGGTCGCCGGGGTGCTGTAGCGTTCAGATCGTCGGGTTTGCTACAAAATAGGCAATGAACAGCGCAACGGTGATGACCGTATAGAGCGAGAGCACCGAGTGCACGTACTCCTTGCCGCGCCCGTCGGACTCCTTCATGAACAGCGGGATGATGTAAGGCGGCGGCAGGAGCAGAAACGTAACGATAGCCCGCTCAAACGGCAGCGGCAGCATCAGCCAGCGCCGCGCTACGATCAGAACGGTGAACAGCGCAATCGGTATCAGCGCCGCCAGCCGCAAGCCGACACTCACCGCGGCCTCGCGAATGTTGGCCAGGTTGATGTGCAGGCCGTAGCCGATTATCAGCAGGATTGACGGGACAAGCATCGCGCCCAGCAGTTGCAGGGAATCCAGAAGCGCCTGGCCGACCGGCGCGGTGTAGACCGCCTGACGTAATCCACCGACGTTCAGCAGCAGGCCGGCAAGAATGCCTATAATGACCGGTGAGCGTGCAAAGCCGGCCGCGGTTGCTGCGATGCTACCGGCGCCGTCGCGTTTTCTGATCAACAGCGTTACAAAGACAAACCAGATGAAAAGCTCGTGGCTGAGATCAACAACCGCGATATATCCAACGTACTGCATGCCGTAGGCCGCGCCAAACAGCGTGATGCCGAGCATGCCGAACTCGAAACCGGTGGTCAGAAACGGGAAGTAATCCTGGTTCAACCGCAGCGCGCGCCGCGCAAACACTCCGTAGTACCACAGCACAACGCACACAACCAGAATTGTCAGGAAGATCCACGCGTATGACCAGTCGAGGTCCATGTCCAGGAAGGCCCGAAACAGCACCGCCGGCAGCGCCAGGTTGACTACCAGTTTCTTGAGCTCTTCCATGGTCTGTGCCCCGACCAGCTGAACCCGTCTGACGGCAATGCCGGCTGCCATCAAAAGGATGATCGGAGCAACGCGCACAATCACCGAGGCTACGGTTTGACTCATAGCGGTAGCGTAGCACATCTGCGGGTTACTTGCACGCGGGTTTGTTCTGCCCTACAATAGCCATAATCATGTCAGGAGGCCAATTCAGATGTACAAAGCAGCAGAAAACCGATACGAACAGATCTCCTATAACCGTTGTGGAAACAGCGGGCTCAAGCTTCCGCCGATCTCGCTGGGACTGTGGAACAACTTCGGCGGCACCCGCCCCTATGAGAACGGCCGCGCAATGGTTTTGCGCGCCTTTGACCTCGGCGTAACCCACTTCGACCTGGCCAACAACTACGGCCCGCCGCCCGGATCGGCCGAAGAGAACTTCGGCCGGATGCTCAAAGGTGACCTCAGCGCGTACCGCGACGAGCTGATCATCTCGACCAAGGCCGGCTACGATATGTGGCCCGGACCATACGGCGAATGGGGTTCACGCAAGTACGTGCTGGCCAGTCTCGATCAGAGCCTCAAGCGAATGGGTCTGGAGTACGTCGACATTTTCTATTCGCACCGTTTTGATCCCGATACACCACTGGAGGAGACCATGGGGGCGCTGGCGTCGGCCGTACAGCAGGGTAAGGCGCTCTACGTCGGCATTTCATCGTATTCGGCCCGGAAGACCGCGCAAGCCGCAGAGATTCTGCGCGGGATGGGCGTGCGCTGTCTGATACACCAGCCGTCGTATTCGATGCTCAACCGCTGGATCGAGGAGAAGCTGCTCGACGAGCTCGATAAGCAGGGGATTGGTTGTATCGCCTTCTCGCCGCTGGCGCAGGGCCTATTGACCGGCAAGTATCTGGGCGAGATTCCCGCCGATTCGCGTTTGCGCACCGCGCCGTTCTTCAAAGATGAGTTCATCAACGAAGAAAACCTCAAGAAGGTGCGCGCGCTGAACCAGATCGCTGAGCGTCGCGGGCAGTCGCTGTCTCAGATGGCAATCGCGTGGTGCCTGCGTGATCCGCGGGTTACCTCGGCGCTGATAGGGGCCAGTCGAGTCGAGCAGGTAGAAGAAAACCTTGCAGCACTGAACAACCTGGAGTTCAGCAAGCAGGAGCTCCAGGAAATCGATCAGTACGCTACCGAATCCGGGATCAATCTGTGGGCACAGTCGAGTAACGCCGGATAATCGCAGTCGCAACGCCGCGGCGTCCGCGCTGCAGCGAGTGAAACGAAAAAAAAGCCGCAGAACCAGCCAATTGCCGGTGTCTGCGGCTGGATGATATGCCGAGCCCGACAGGGCTCGTATCATGGTCAGCTGACGATGATGGCGTCTACCGGGCAGTCCGCCGCTGCTTCCTCTACGGCGTCCTCAAACTCAGCGGGTACATCCGGGGTGATGACTTCGGCAACTTCGTCACCCATTTCGAAGACCTCGGGCACTTGGCCGGTGCACAATTCACATGCGGTACACAGATCAGCATCGATCTTGACTTTCATAGTACACTCCTCATACATGGCTCGAGAACCAC
>SKLB01000353.1 GCA_007123465.1 Spirochaetales bacterium | reverse complement strand
CGGGTCCACCAGCGCCACATTTCAAGCGGCGGCAGGTCGCCCCAGGCGTTGATATCGGCACCGGCACAGAACGCCTTCTCGCCGTTAGCGCATATGATAACCGCGCGGCACGCCGGATCGCGGTCAATGTCTATTACCAGGCGCTCGAGCGTATCAAGCATCTCGTCATCGAGAGTGTTGAGCTTGGCCGGGCGGTTCAGCGTGATCCGCGCCAGCGAGTCCTCCCGTTCAAACAGAACTTTTGCCTGCCGCTGCGCCTGTTCGGCTGAGGTCATGCGTTCACCTCCCGTGGTTTTGGTAGAGACCAACCGCGCCGGAGCCGAAGAGCCGGGCGTCCATGGTCTTCAGATCGTCGGCTACACCCAGTGGAACCTCACAGCGGTCGAGCACGTGCCGCTGAAGGTCAACCCCGGGGGCAATTTCGGTTACCGTCAGCCCCCGTGGCAGCAGCTTGATTACGCAGCGTTCGGTCACGTACGTGACGTCCTGCTGTTTGGCGGTACCCTGGTTGCCGGAAAAAGTGACGTGTTCCACCTGCGGCACAAACTTGCTCACCTTGCCGTCGCGCACAATGTTCAACGCCCGGTCTTCAACCCGTACGTCCAGCCCGCCGGCGGTGAATGTGCCGCAGAACACAATCCGGCGCACCGCGGTCACAATATCGACGAACCCGCCGCAGCCGGCGGTCACGTGCAGCTTGGCGGCCAACCGCGATACGTTCACGCTTCCCTCACGGTCTACCTGCATGAAGGACAGAAGCGTAACGTCGATCCCTCCACCCTGAAACAGCGTAAACTGATACGGCGATGCCAGGATAGCCTCCGCATTGGCAGCGCAGCCGAATGCAAAACCGGTCAACGGCACGCCGCCGGTAGCCCCCTGTTCAATGGCCCAGGTCACGCGGTCCGCCACGCCTTCCTCAATCAGAACGCGCGGCACCAGCGCTGATATTCCAAAACCGAGGTTGACGATATCGCCGCCCGCAAGCTCCATTGCTGCACGGCGCGCGATCACCTTCTCCACGCCCTCGGCTACCGGCTCAAAGGAGTGCAGCGGTCTCTTGATCTCACCGCTGATTGCCGGATCGTAGAGCGTTTCGGTAGTCTGCATCTGGTCGGCGGCCACTACCACCCAATCTACCAGCGTGGAGGGAACGTAGGCGCGCTGCGATGGTATCGAGAACGCTTCGGTGACGCGTTTGACCTGCGCGATCACGATGCCGCCGCTGTTGCGCACCGCCAACGCCTGCTCTATGACCCCCAGGTAGGCGCCCTCGTGCTCCATTGAGATATTACCGCGCTCATCGGCGGTGGTACCGCGGATAATTGCCACGCCGGGCACAATATTGGGGAAATGCAGCCAGGTATCGCCGGCGAACTCCACCAGCGAGACAATGTCCTCGGCAGCTGCCTCGTTCATCTTGCAGCCGTTGCGCCGCGGATCAACAAAGGTATCCATGCCTACCTTGGTCAGCACGCCGGGGCGGCCGGCTGCAACATCGCGATGCATGTCGAACAGTACGCCGCTGGGGACGTTGTACGCGGCGATCTTGTTGTCACGAATCATCTGCCAGATTCCAGGTGACTCACGGTTAGATGGTCCGGAAGGATACGATCCGGCGATCACTCGCTTCAACAGCCCTTCCTGGGCCAGGTGATCGATCCCGTCAATACCGTACATATCACCGGCGGCAATCGGGTGAATCGTTGTCAGATTGCGCGGTGAACCCTGCTCGCGATAGCGCCGGCCGATAGCCGCCAGCACCGCATCCGGGCAACCAAGGCCGCTGGAGCTGCTGACGCTGACCACCGCATTATCGTTGATCAGTGCGGCAGCCTGGTCTGCGCTGATTACCTTACTGGATACGCGTTGTTCGGTTTCTCTCATAGTTGGTGCCCCTCATACGGCAAAGAAGGTCAAATAGGGTCCATCGGCTGCTATTCGCTGCAGATATACCGCCAGCTCCATCAGGTGGTAGTCACCCCACATACACGATTCGCCGTGGGCTACCTTGTGCCCGGCAGGAACGTGGTCCCAGCCGTTGGGCTGATGGTAGATCGAATGCAGCAGCAACCCCTCGTGCCCGGGATCGGTGGAAAGGTAGGGCTCCGCCAGCAGCGTGCGCGCAATAGTAAGCCCGGTCTGGAAGTAGCGTGCACCGGCGTCCGCCTGGCCATTCTGACTCAGGTAGCGCCCCAGCCGCAAGTAGCCCTGCGCACAGATTGCTGCCGCCGAGCTGTCCACCGGCTCGCTATCGTTGTACGGATCGGCCGGGCGGTCGAGATATCCGGGCATGCCGGAAAGCCCGGGTGCACCGGTATCCCAGTAGGGCACTCCGTCGCTGGGCGTATTGTCGATGAAGAAATCAGCGGTGGCTCCGGCAGTCTCCACAAACCGCTCCATCACCGCGTCATGGTCAGGCAGGTCAGCCACGCCGGCCTCGATGATCTCCTGCGGTGTCAGCGTTGCTAGGAACTCGAGCTGTTCGGCGCAACCGCACAGCACCCACGAGAGACCGCGCGTCCAGGTGCTGAACGGCGTGTAGCCCTGCTGCGTGGACGGACAGCGATAGACTCCGTTGTGCACGTTGAAGATCGACTCGTGCACCACCCGTCCGCGGGTATCGTAGCTGTCGCGCCCGGTACCAAAGTAGACGTTGTACCTGGAGCTGGCCTCGGCATGCTGCAGCAAGCGCCGCAGCAGCGAGATCTTCTGGTCCTGCTCACCCATCAGAGTATGCCCAAAACGATGTGCAAGCGCCAGCACGCGCAGCGTGCGCATGGTGTCGGAAAACAGCGAGTGTGGCCCGTTAAAGGAATGAATGAACCCCAGGCCATCGGCGGTGGGTGTCCAGCGTGACGCCTGCACCGCACCGGAGATCTTGATAGCCAGGCGGTAGAATTCGCGTTCCCAGCGGTCCGGCGGGATGCGGCCCTCAGCCATCAGGCGCAGCAGGTTGCCGTAGGTGCTGATGTTGTTGAATCCGTGATCGTGCACGCCG
>SKLB01000162.1 GCA_007123465.1 Spirochaetales bacterium | reverse complement strand
CCCTGTTGCGGGATCTTGCCGCACAGCTCGATGCGATGGTGGGCGCCTCGCGTGACGCAGTGGACCGCGGCTGGATCGGTTATCCGCATCAGATCGGCCTGAGCGGCAAGACTATCTCGCCTAAACTCTACATCGGCGCCGGTATCTCGGGCTCGATTCAGCATTTGGCCGGCATCAAGACCGCCGAGACCATAGTCTCGGTGAACCGGGACCCCGAGGCCCCGCTGCACAGGATTGCGGACTTCGCCATTGTCGGTGATCTCTTTGAGGTGATCCCCGAGCTCACCAGACGCCTGAAAGCACGCAAGGCGGCAGAAGCATGAAATCTCATACGGAAGCAACAGTCTACAGCGCGGTCACGCCGGCGGTGATCGACGAACTGATCGGATTGCTCGGGGCGTCCAATGTGCTGCTGGAACACGAGCGCATCGAGGCCTACGCTCACGATGAAACCTCGGCCGAGGAATACGGTCATATGCCCGAGGTGGTGGTAACCCCTGTGGATGCACAGCAGGTGGCCGCGGTGGTGAAGCTGGCCAATCGGACAGCAATCCCGATAACGCCGCGCGGCGCCGGCAGCGGGCTCTCCGGCGGCGCCATACCGGTTTACGGTGGCATTCTGCTGTCCGTGGAGAAGATGAACCGCGTCATCGAGATCGACTATGACAATATGGTAGTGGTTGCCGAGAGCGGAATCGTCACCAATGAGATCAATGCTCTGGTGGCTGAGAAGGGGCTGTTCTACGCCGGTTATCCAATGAGCCTGGAGACCTGTTTTCTGGGCGGCAACATCGCCGAGAACGCCGGCGGCGGCAAAGCAATCAAGTACGGGGTCACCGGCCGCTACATTCAGGGGCTGGAACTGGTTACCCCCACCGGTGAGATCGTCTGGCTTGGCGGCAAACTCGCCAAGGACGTCAGCGGCTACGACCTGAAGCAGCTGGTGATCGGCTCGGAGGGCACGCTCGGCATCGTGACCAAGGCGATCGTCAGACTGATCGGCCTGCCGACAGCCAGGGCCGATCTTCTGGTGCTGTTTGAAAGCCCCAAAGAGGCCATCGACATGGTGCCGGTGATCATGGCGCACGGCATTGTGCCCACCAGCATTGAGTTCATGGACCAGCTCTCGGTGCAGACCAGCTGCCGCTACCTGAACGAGAGCCTTGCCTACCAGGACGCCGGCGCCATGCTGTTGATCGAGGTGGATGGAACCAGCGCCGAACAGGTGGAAACAGACCTTATCGCCGTGGGCGATCTCTGCGAAGAGCACGGCGCTATCGAGGTCTACGTGGCAGAAGATCACAACACCATGGAGCGCGTCTGGAGTGTGCGGCGCAACATCGCCGAGGCGTTCAAGGTCTACAGTCCCGTTCAGAGCCTGGAAGACATCGTGGTTCCCATCGCTGCCATCCCCGATGTAATTCCCGAACTTCAGCGCATCAGCGCCGCCTGTGGCATGCAGATTCCGTGTTACGGCCACGCCGGCGACGGTAATCTGCACGCCACCCTGGTCAAAGATCCCCAGATGTCGATGGACAGCTGGCGCGAGAACCAGGACAAGGCACTGCGCGATCTCTACGCGGTGACCCGGCGCCTCGGCGGCAAGATCAGCGGAGAACACGGCATCGGCATCAAGCGCAAGGCCTATCTGGGTGAACTGATCGACCCGGTAGAGCTGGGCCTGATGCGGGTGATCAAGCGCGCCTGGGATCCGGCCAACATCATGAACCCGGGCAAGATCTTCGACGTGACGTAGCAATACGGTAGAATGGGCGCCAGGGAGAGCCGCCGATGGCCACAATCGACCTGAAGTACGGGAGTTCAGGGTTGCAGCTCGAGCTGCCGGACAGCGCGGGTTTTCTCGGTGTTCTCACGCCGCAGGACAGGCCGCTGCTGTCAGAACCGGCGCGAGCGGTGGCCGAAAGTCTGGCGTGTCCGATAGACAGCCGGCCGCTGCGCGAGATAGCCGCAGGCCGCAGCAACGCGGTCATCGTCATCAGCGATGTGACCCGCCCGGTCCCCAACCGGCTGCTGTTGCCGCCGATTATCGCCGAGCTTCGTGCCGCAGGCATGCCGCAGGACCGGATCACCATCCTGATTGCCACGGGCATCCACCGGCCCAACGAGGGAGGTGAACTGGTGGGGCTGGTCGGCCAGGAGATCGCCGGCGGGTACCGCATCCTGAACCACTTCTCGCGCCGGGAGGAGGAGCTGGTCGGGGTAGGGACTATCATGGACACAGTGCCGGTCTCGGTGAACCGCCACTACGCTGCGGCTGATCTGAAGATCCTCACCGGCTTCATCGAGCCGCACATGTGGGCCGGCTACTCCGGCGGGCGCAAGTCGATTCTGCCGGGCATATCGAGCCTGAAAACGCTGGAATACATGCATGGACCGGAGATGATAGCTGACCCCAACGTGGTGTACGGCAAGCTGGAGGGCAATCCGTTCCACGAGGCGGGGCTGCAGGTGATGCAGACCGTTGGCGCTGATTTCATAGTCAACGTAACGCTGAACACCGGCAAGCAGCTGACCGGTGTTTACAGCGGCCATCCCGTGCAGGCACATCTGGCCGGCTGCCGCGAGCTGGAGCCGTTCAGTACCGCTTTTCTGGAGCAGCCGCTTGACTTCGTGGTGACCACCAACGGCGGTTCGCCGCTGGACGTCAACCTGTATCAGAGTGCCAAAGGCATTGCCGGCGTGGCACCGGTGGTCAGACCCGGCGGTGATATTGTAATCGCGTCGTACTGCGGAGAAGGGCTCGGCAGCGATGACTTTGTCCGCTCCATGGACGAGTTCCGCGACCCGCAGGAATGGACCGCGCGTGCGATGCGCCGTGAGTTCAGCTACGCCGACCAGTGGTGCGCGCAGGAGATCTTCAAGTGGATGCGCAGCCGCACTATCCATCTCTACTGCGATGGAGTCGATGCACCGACACTGCGGCGCTACGGAGTGCAGCCCTCTGCCGCGATAGAAGAGACCGTTTGTGCGCTGCTCGAGAAGCACGGG
>SKLB01000102.1 GCA_007123465.1 Spirochaetales bacterium | reverse complement strand
CCAGTATGCACAAAGACTGTGGTATTGCCAACAACGATGGTGCATGGCGCCGTTTCTATCAGCGCTGGTCAGTGGCGGTAGCGCTGTTTGCGTGCGCCATCAGCGTGGTGGTTGCTGCCGGAGCGGATCCGGCGGCGCTGACAGCAATGGTGGCGGTGTTTGTGCTGACCGGCCTTGCCGGGCTTTACGCAGGCGGGCGCCGCCTGCGCCGCGGGTTTCGTCCTGCAGATCTGGTAAGCTCGCTGCGGTCGTTGACCGTCTGCGCCGTCCTGGTGTGGTTGGTCTCTATTGCCGCGGCAGGTCGGAGCCTGGAGGCAGCGCAGCGCTGGACCATTCTCGCACTGTTGCTGGCAGCCGAGCTTACGGACTTGTTTGACGGCGTGCTTGCGCGCGCGCACGGCCCCACCAGGTTCGGCGCCATCTGGGATATGGAAAACGACGCGCTGTTCACGTTTGCGCTGAGCTTTCTTGCGCACGTGTGGTTTGGCCTCGGTGTGTGGGTGATGGCCATCGGGCTGTTCCGCTACTTCTACTTTCTGGCGTTTCGCTTTCCCGGTGATCCAGCCGACTGCCCCAGGAGTTACAAGCAGTTTGCCAAGTGGGTCTGCGCGATTCTGGTGCTGGTGCTGATCGGTCTGACGGCACCGGTATTGTCGGGCCTGAGCAGAACCGTAATAGCTGCTATTGCGCTTACGCTCCAGACGGTATCGTTCGGCTGGGATCTGGTGCTGCACCTCGCTTACGGTAAACCAGGAACCGGTAGCGCATGGTCCCGTTAGCCAGGGCCCGCTGCAGCGCGCTGCCGCCGCGCATGTTGCCCCAGAAGGGTGAATTGAAGAGCCGGTTGCGGGACAACCGGCTGCAATCCAGCGCGGCGATCAGCGAGGCAATAATGCGGTCTCGTGGACGGTCGATCTCCACCCACGGTGTCAAGTCGACGTCGTGCTCCAGCGCCATACCGAAGTCGGCAGCACAGGCGCTGATCTCGTCAACCGTCCACAGTGAGGCAATCTGCCAGCCCGCGGTAAACTGCTGCACTTCGGCTGAGTAGCGGCCGTCAGCGTGGGCGATGATGTCATCGCAGATAACCAGTGTTCCCTGATCATCCAGCGATTCAGCGCTGGCGCGAAGCAGAAAACGCGGGTCCGCGGCGTGTCCAAATGCCTCGATCATGTAGACCACCGCAGGCCGCCGGGCGGGGCATAGCGCCATGAGCTGCTGAAAGGTGTCGGCCCGGCAGAAGTCACCGTGCAGCACCGACCAGTCGGCAGTAGCAGAGCGTACCGTCTGCGACAGCAGGCGCTCAGCGAGGGTACGCTGAGTACCGCTGATTGTCACGCCGCGATAGCTGCCGCGCTGCTGTGCTGCCAGGTATGCAATAGAAGCGCCCACGCCGCAACCGAGATCCCATACCACCGGATGGTCGAGGTTGGCCAGCGCGTGCTGCAGGATCAGGCGGTGCACGTAATGAACCGCGTCGCGACGGTTCAGGACGCCGGGCGCCCAGATTGCACGATGGATGGTGGATGACGAGCCGTGCGCGGCAAATCGCAGGAAACGGCGCGTGTTGCGGTTGTAGTAATGGTCAACGCTGGCAGGCTGTTGTGCGTTCATGTTCCATCGTCCCTTTTCAATATCGTATATTAAGGCCCATGGAACAACAGCAACCCGGCCGGCTGGGTCGCAATTTCGCCCTGCTGCTGGCGGGCAATCTAGTCTCGGTGCTGGGAAGCAGTGTCTACCTGATTGTGGTTGTGCTCTACCTGAAGGACCGCACCGGATCTGCTGCGATGCTCGGCTTGTATAACTTTGTTGCTCTGCTGCCTCCGGTCTTGCTGGGACCTTTTGCCGGCGCACTGGTGGACCGCTGGCCGCGGCGCAACACGCTGGTGATCAGTGACGTTGTGCGCGGTGTGCTGATGCTGCTGTTGGCGTCCATGGCGCTGTTGCCGTCGGGGATCCGCATAGCGCACATCCTGGTGTTCACCGCGGCAGGCGGCATTGCACACGCATTCTTTCTGCCCGCAGTACAGGCTATCATCCCCGAGATTGCGCCGCAGGGCGCACTCAAGCGTGCAAACTCGCTGCGCGCCGGCGGTTCTCAGGTCAGCAACCTGGCGGGAAACGCCATCGGCGGTGCGGTTTACGCCGTGGTGGGATTTTTGCCGGTGCTGATCATCAACGGGGTGTCCTTTCTTCTGTCTGCACTGCAGGAGAGTTGGATTCGCACACCCGCGCAACCGGCTGTAGCGCGGGAAGGGGCGTGGCTGAAGCTGGTAGTCGGGCAAACAGTGGCCGGGCTGCGCTATATTCTGCGGCGTCGCGGGCTGAGGGCAATGCTGTTGGCCAATTCGGCGCTCTACCTGCTCTCTCCGCCGCTGCTGCTGGTGCTGCCGTTTGTGGTGGAGGATGTGCTTCAGCTTCCAACCGCCTTTGTTGGTTTTTACTTCGCGATCATGCTGGCCGGCGGTATATCGGCCTACGCGATGTGGGCCTATCTGCCGCTGACAGGACGCGGTGATCGCCGCGTCCTGATCGGCAGTTTTTTCTGCCTTGCCGCTGCAGTGCTGATTGCCGGATTGTGGCTGGAACCGTGGGTTCTGTCGCTGGCGCTCCTGGTCAGCGGCGGCTCGATAGCGTCGGTAAACCTGGTGATTGTTACCAGTGTCCAGCGGCTGGTGCCGCAGGCGCGCCGCGCACGGGTTTTTGCGCTTATGGAGTCTGCCGGCGCACTGAGCGCTCCGTTTGCCTACGCGTTTGCCGGCGTGATAATCGATATTCTGCTGCAGGATATTCGGCTTGTGTTCTTTCTTTCGGCAGCGGTTGTGGTACTCGTAGCTTCGGTAACACTCTGCAGCAGCGGCTTGCGCCGCATGCTGCAGTAACCAGTATTGACTGGTGCCAAAATTGTTTTTTTCCGGGGGCATTTTGAAGCAGCAGAACCGCGGAGGCTGTGTATTGGTGCAGAGGTCCGCCTGTGTGCACCACCACAACCATCACCGCCCCCGAGTT
>SKLB01000034.1 GCA_007123465.1 Spirochaetales bacterium | reverse complement strand
GCTCTTTCCAGTGCTGATAGATGCGATCTTCAAAATCCTTGTGATCGAATGTCTTGGCCAGCTCGATCGCCTTCATCGGGTGCCTCTCTCGCTATACGTTCGTTTGATCGCACATCCTACCAGATTTAGCCGCTGCCCGGCAACGCGCCCACGCTGTTACCATCACGCCCAAAGCGCCACCAACGGACAACAATGTGCGGCGGGCTTGACGAAACGCTGTTAATCTGCAGCATAGCGGAAGTTATGGCTGAAACCGTCCTCGTAATCGTAGAGTCGCCCACCAAGGCGAGAACAATCAAGCGCTTCCTGCCGAGCAACTACACGGTGGAAGCAAGCGTGGGACACGTCCGCGATCTACCGCAAACCGCGGCCGACATTCCCAAGAATCTGAAGCAGGAAGAGTGGGCGCGGCTCGGCATCGATGTAGAGAACGACTTTGCCCCTCTGTACGTGACGCCCAAGGGCAAGTCCAAAGTCATCAACGAGCTCAAACGCAAGGTTAAGCAGGCCGATGCGGTAATGCTCGCTACCGACGAAGACCGCGAGGGCGAGAGTATCTCGTGGCACCTGGTGCAGGTGCTGAAGCCGAAGGGACCGGTACGCCGGATGGTGTTTCACGAGATTACCCGAACCGCGATCGAGAGCGCTATCGAGAACCACCGTGACATCGACATGCGGCTGGTAAAGGCGCAGGAGACGCGCCGCATACTGGACCGCCTCTACGGCTTCACACTGTCACCGCTGATCTGGAAGAAGATTGCCTACGGCCTGTCCGCCGGACGCGTGCAGTCTCCGGGGCTACGCCTGATCGTGGAGCGTGAACGAGAACGGATACGCTTCCACCGCTCGGTGTACTGGGATCTCAAAGCCAACCTGTTCTCGCCCCAGGATAGCAACCGGCTGGTATTCGAGGCCAAGCTGCAATCGGTCGGCGGAAAGCGTGTTGCCGGCAGCAAAGATTTCGATTCCAGCAGCGGTAAGCTCGACGGCAAAACCGACGTGCTGCTGCTCGACGAGGCCGCGGCCGGGAAGCTGCTGCACACACTGCAGAGCAAGCCGTGGCGGGTGCTCGAGGTAACCGAGAAGCAGGTCACATCGCGCCCGGCAACGCCGTTCATTACCTCTACGCTGCAGCAGGAAGGCAACCGCAAGCTCGGTCTGTCCGCGCGCGAGACAATGCGCGCGGCGCAGCGACTCTACGAAGAGGGGCTTATCACTTACATGCGTACCGACTCTCCGCAGCTCTCCAGCGAGGCTATCGGCGGGGCGCGCCGCGCAGTCGAGCAGCTCTACGGCAGTGACTACCTCTGCGAACAGCCGCGGCAGTACAGCTCCAAGTCTCGGGCAGCGCAGGAGGCACACGAGGCAATACGGCCGGCCGGCGCCGAATTCGTGCACCCCAACAACACAAGCCTTAGCGGCAAGGACAAGGCGCTCTACGAGCTGATCTGGAAGCGCACGCTGGCTACTCAGATGGCCGACGCGCGCAAGCTGCAGGTCAGCGTCAGAATCGGCGTTGAAGAGTGTGTTTTCAGCGCTGCCGGCAGTCGAATCCTGTTCCCCGGATACCTGCGCGTCTACGTCGAAGGCAAGGATGACCCCGAGCTGGCACTGGACGACAAGGAAGTGCTGCTGCCCGATCTGAAGACCGATGATCAGCTGAGCGTTGACGCGCTGGACGCTCTCTACCACGAGACCAAACCGCCGGCGCGCTACACCGAGGCTTCGCTGGTGCAGCGTCTGGAGCGCGAAGGCATCGGCCGCCCGTCCACCTACGCCACTATCATCAGCACGCTCTACGAGCGCGGCTACGTCCGGCGCCAGGGTACCGCGCTTGCACCTACCTTCACCGGCTTTGCTGTGACCCAGTTGATGGAGAACCATTTTCACTATCTGATCGATTACCGATTTACTTCCGAGATGGAGAACGCGCTGGATGAGATTGCCGATGGCAACCGCAATCATCTCGACTACCTCAAGCAGTTCTACCTGGGTAGCGACGGGCTCAAGCAGCAGGTCCAGGCGCGCGAGGGAGAAATCAAACCCGAAGCATCCCGAACCATCATTTTGCCGCAGCTCGACGAGGGAACTGAGATCAAGATCGGCCGTTATGGGCCCTACATCGTCCATCAGAGCAACGGAGATGAGCCGGTCCATGCGTCGATCCCCGAAGAAGTTGCGCCGGCGGACCTGCGCGAACAGGATATAGCCGAGCTGATTGAACTGCAGAGAAACGGTCCGCAGCCGATCGGCGTGGACCCTGACAGCGGCGAGAATATCTACTGCCTGGTGGGCCGCTACGGCCCCTACGTACAGCTGGGCGAGAAGAGCGAGGATCAACCCAAGCCGCGACGAGCCGCGGTGCCGCGCGACATGAAGGCCAAGGAAATCACTACCGAGACCGCGCTCAAGCTGCTGAGCCTGCCGCGCATTCTGGGCTCTCACCCCGACAGCGGTAAAGAGATCGTTGCCAACACGGGCCGCTTTGGTCCCTACGTAGTGCATGACGGTGATTACCGTTCTCTAAAAAAGGACGACGATGTATACAGCATCGAACTCGAGCGGGCACTCGAATTGCTGGCCGAGGAGAAGAAGGGCCGCGGTGGACGCTCCAGGGTTCTGAAGGATCTCGGAACCGAACCACAAGGCAGGAAGAAGGTGACGGTCTACGACGGCAAGTACGGTCCGTATATCAAGTACGGTAGCAAGAATATCAGTCTGCCCGATGACAAGAAGGACGAGGACGCGATTGAGAAGCTGACGCTCCAGGATGCAATGGCGCTGGTCAAGGCCGGCAAGAAACGCTGATCAGCGCGCGGCGCAGCGGGCGCTACAAACTGCCCGGGCGGGCGTTCAGGTAGGAATCCAGATTCTCTTTGGTAATCAGCTCGATCGGCATTCCGATAGTCTCAGCCGGCGTCGAGCCGAGCACCACCTGCCGGTAGAGCTCGTAGAGCGCTTCATAGCCCTGCGTCTCGGGTTCCTGACTGATCACAAAGTCGATCTTGCCTTCGCGCAGGTAGCGC
>SKLB01000339.1 GCA_007123465.1 Spirochaetales bacterium | reverse complement strand
TTACAGTCTGTGGCGCCTAACTAAAAGAGGAGAAAGGAATTACTTCTGGGCGATATTGGAGTTGAACCAACGACCTCTTGCATGTCAAGCAAGCGCTCTAACCAACTGAGCTAACCGCCCGTGAACAACAGCTATACAATACCCTATTGCTGCAAAGACATCAAGATACGCTCGAGCACTTTCTTGCGGTCAAGCGGCTTGACAACGTAATTCCGGGCTCCCAGCATCAGCGATTTCTTCACCAGATCCTGTTTGCCCAGCGCGCTTATCATGATAACGCGCGCATCTTTATCAAACTCGATGATTTTTTCCAGCGCAGTGACACCGTCCATCTTGGGCATGGTGATGTCCATGGTTACCAGATCGACATTGGGATAGAGCTCCTTGTACTTCTCCAGCCCCTCTTCACCGTTGGTGGCAACCCCGGCAACTTCAAACCCTTCCGAGGTGAGAATCTGGCTCAACTGTTTGGTCACAAACATGGAATCATCGACCACCAGCACCCGGTAGCTACGCCCATCTTCGCGCACGCCCTCAGCCCTACGCTCGTTGATGCTCGGAAAATCCTGTTTCGTTTTCATAGCGCCTCTATTCCGCGTTGCCGGTCAGCTGCGCTCGCGGATCGCGACGTTGATTTCGATCTTGCCCTGCGGTACTTCCATCGGCACGATCAGAGCCTCTACGCCGGCATCGCTGATTTCCATGTTTTCACCGCTGAGAATTGCCGGTGGTGTCAGGTCAAACTTGAACCCCAGCTCATGAAGCTTGGTTACCGCTTGACCGGTAATCATGTTGGCCAACTCGTTGATTGTGGCTCGTCCCATATCGTTCAGCGTACTGATTGGCTCCATATCCATTGCTTCGAGCATGGCCGAGGCGATCTTGATGGCCGTGTCACGAGTCATGTCAAACATGACACGGCCCTCTACGTCCCCCGCCAACCCGACGATTGCAGCCACACCGAGCACCGGCATTGCCGTTGATTTCAGGAAGAGCTCGCCTCGGTTGACGTCGCTATTGAGCACTTCTCGCAATACGTTATACGCCGATTCTACAAAGGGGTTGATGTACTCAACTCTCATGATTCCTCCAGCTGGTCATTGTCACACTTTGCGATATGCCTGTATCTGGTCGCTTACCGGTTGCCATCGCGTATCATCATTGAGCTGTTCGTTATCGCCCACAATCAGTACGCCGCCGTTGACCAGTGTCTCGTAAAACTTTGTTAACACCCGTTGTTGAACCTCGGGCTCCAGCAGCGAAAGCAGATCCCGGCATACTACAATATGGACGTCCGGCACCCCGCTCTCGTGGCGAATATCGTGATATTCGAAAAGGATCATCTCCTTGATACCGGCGGAAAACGTAACGCCGTTTGCCGTCCCGATTGTGAACTCCTGCATATAGTCCGGTACCGCCTCCTCAGCCAGAATCAAGTTGGGCGCGGTTGAGATACTCAACAGATCGTTGTCGCCGGCCCAGATCTTAACCCGCCTACCGCTGTAGTGTGTCGACAGAACTGCCGCCAGCGAATACGACTCGTGGCCTTTGGCGCAGCCCGGGTTCCAGGCGTTGACTACCATTGTTTCAGCGTGCGGCAATACCGCACGCAGCGCTTCGCTGTAGCTGCGATCCCACACCTGCTCACTGTTGGCTGAGAAGAACGGCCTGACAAACGCCGCTGCGTCGTGTTCGTCGGCAAATTGGATCGGCTTCTGTGCCTCGCTGCGCTCCTGGCGCCACTGTTTGAAACGTTGCTGCAACCACTGCAGATTGATCGCTGATGCGTAGAGCTTCTGAAAGGTTGCCAATCCGTCGCTAATGAAACTGAACTCCTGCTGCTCGTCGGGCGCGGTTGCCGCGGGAGCGGTCACACTGGCGGACTCTTCTATCGGTTCGCCGGGCGGCGTATCCATTACGCGTCGCGACTGCCCAACAGCGCGCGCCTTTTCACTCTCTTTGGTGAAGATGCGGTCAACATCGAGAGTAATGTAGAGCCGATCCTCGTGTTCCACCACACCGCTAATGTAGCGAATGTTGATATCTGCGAAGATAGGATGCGGCGGCTGGATAGATTCAGATGAAATGCCTACTACTCTGTCAATGCGATCAACGATGACGCCGATCAGGTTATCTTCGAGCCGTAGAATCAGGCCGTCTTGTGGGGTTCCGTCGCTATGCTGTTCTGCAGGCAGATTGAACATCACCCGCAGATCGATAATCGAAATAATTTCACCGCGCAGGTTATATACGCCCGCAACAAACGGGCGCGCGTTTGGCACAAAGGTGAATCGCTCGAACTTGGCGATCTCTTTGACCTTCATGATGTCGATTCCGTAGTCCTTGCCGGCCAGCGAGAAGGTAACCATCTTGAAGTCGATGCGCTCGATCTCTTCGCGAGATTCGTCATCACGCCCAAACCCGAAACCAAGCGTGCGTAAGCCGCGACTGGCTACCCCGGTTGCGCTAGCGGATGGTTGTTGCTTGTCGTTTCCGTTGTTCCATTTCATGTTTCAACCCCAGGTCCAGCAGTTGCCCAACGTCAATAATGAGGCAAACCGTGCCATCTCCGGTTATATTGGCGCCGGCGATGCCAGGTGCGTTGGTATAATGGTCACGCAACGGTTTAATCACTACGTCTTCTTCGCCAATCAGTGAGTCTACTACCAGCCCCATCTTCTTATCACCGGACCCGACGATAACCACAAAGTAGTAGTCCTTGTTCTCATCGGTAGCGATCTGAAACAGCCGATTGAGCCGCAGCAACGACACAACATCGTCGCGTACGTTGAATACTTCGTAGTTGTCGATCAATTTGATCTCGCTCGGGCGAATACGGTGACTGTCAATTACCGAGGTGATCGGGATGGCGTACATCTCCGTACCGACTCGTACCAGCAGCCCCTGAATAATTGCCAGTGTCAACGGAATCTTGATGGTAAAGCGGGTACCCAGTCCGAGCTCGGACCACACGCTGACTGTGCCGTTGAGTTTTTCGATCTGGCGCTTCACTACATCCAGGCCTACTCCACGTCCGGAAACGTTGGTAATCGTGGCAGCAGTGGAAAAGCCGGGATCAAAAATCAGGTTGTACGCCTCAACATCGGTGAGCGTCTTCCCGGCGTGGATTACCCCTCGCTCAATTGCACGCGCCCGAACTTTTTCGACGTCGATGCCGCGCCCATCATCGGCAATCTCAATTACAATCATATTGCCTTCGTTGCTGGCTTTGAGACTGACGGTTCCCTGTTCGCTCTTGCCGGCCTCTATGCGCTGCGCGGGCGCCTCCACCCCGTGATCCACCGAATTGCGCACACAGTGAATCAGCGGATCGAGCAGGTCTTCGATCACCGACTTATCCAGTTCGGTGTCCTCACCCTCAATCTCCAGCTGAATCTTCTTATCGAGCGAACGCGAAAGGTCGCGCATCAGGCGAGGAAAGCGTGAAAACACCTGCGCTATCGGCACCATGCGGATCCGCATGACGCCCTCCTGCAGCTCACCGGTAATCCGCCCCAGATTCTGCGCGTACGATCGGAATTTGGTCACCGTGGATTTGAGATCGCTCTCAAACTGATCGTGCACCGTATACAACGTGCTGAAACGAGAAATCAGTTCTTTGCGTATCTGCTTTACCGTGGCGCCCTTCTGCATCTGTTCCAGGTAATCCGGCAGCGCGTCAAAGAGCGCTTTCAATGTATCACGCAAATCATGATCGGCTGTTTCGAAGAGATGCAGTGTGTCACTGAACTCGCCGGCTAACTGATTGAACCCCGCCTTGTTGATAACCGTCTCGCTGACCAGATTCAGCAGGTTGTCGACACGCTTGCTTTCCACCCGCAGTACCGAACCCCCGGACCTGCGCTCGCCGGCCTCGGCACCCTCGGATACGTTTTTCTCAGGCGGGTCCGCGACGGCAGCGGCTGCTGCAGGCTCCAGAGCTGCTTGGCTCGGTGGCGCTCCGCTCGCTTTATCAGAGAGCGGAGCTGCTTCATCCAGCCGAGAGACCTTGACCGAAGTGGTCACGTCGGGAATCGAGCCGGTCTGCTCGAGCGATTCGACCGCTTCGCTGCTGGCCACAAAGAACTCAACTAACGGGAAAAAGTTGTCTTCGTACAGTGCCTCAAAATCCGGTACGGTCTTGAGTACACGGCCCTTCTTTTTGAGCGCGGCAAATACCTGAATACCGCCCACCGTGTTCATCGGATTGTCTCGATTGAAGCTGACTTCAACACGATAAACTGCCTCATCGTCGGCAGCGGCCTGCGTCAGCTCCAACGAATCGTACTCCGACAGACCGGCAGCGCTGCTTTCCGTCGCAACAGGTTGTTCTGCACTTCCCTGCAGCATCGCTACCAGCTGATGACGTAACTGCTGCGTGTCCAGCTGCGAAACGTGGCCGTTACTGCGAGCGGTCAGCATTTCCTTGATGGCGTCAATCGAGCGCAACAGCGTATCCACACTTTCACTGGTGACCTCAGCGGTCCCGGATCGTATGGCATCCAGCACATCTTCAACAATGTGGGTAAACTCGGCCAATTCGTTCATCTGAACGGTGGCAGATGCCCCCTTCAGTGTGTGAGCTGCACGAAAGATCTCGTCGATTGCATCGGAATCGCCCGGAGTGGTCTCCAGCACCAGAATATTGCTTTCAAGGGCCTCGACCTGAAGCTCAGCTTCAACGAAGAAGTCCTTCAGCAGCTCCTCATTGTTGGGGTCGAGGTAGTCGCTCATGCGCCTCCAATCATATACACATACTCCTTTAAGTCAAGTCTTGTATCGTTCGATAATAATGTAGGGTTTAGAGGTCCGGTGGTTCTCTTTGGCTGGACTTTTGCTGCATTTCATTTAGACTGTTCCGCAGGAGGCTCCTCTGTGATTCGTTTGCGAATCTTTGCTATTGCGATGCTGGTAGTGGTTTCGCATTCCCTGCAGCTCTCTGCGGCTGATGTCCGTGTACCCAAACTTGAGATGATCACACGCGGCTTCGTTGCCGACCAGACCTTTCAACTGTCCACTCTGGTTGATCTCCAAGTTGCCTTCGAAGGCGGCTACAAGTTTGGCGCCGATGTCGGGTTTCGTTTTCTGGATCCTGCCGTAGAGGTAACCGACTCTCCAACTGAACCGCCTGACCACCCCGACCAGGTGCTTCTTTTCCACTACGCCCGAGCGATTACGCGCAACGTATTTGGAACCAACGCCAATCTACTCTACTTCACAGGCTCTACCGACCGTTTTGCCTCCGGACGGGAACTTCAGCAGCGTTTTGGAACGCGCCCGTTTGACAGCGAGTTCTACGGATTCCGCTATTTCCCCGACCGTGTGCCTTACGATGGAATCTACGGAGTGCGCGGAACCGGCCTTCAGCTGCAGGGCCCGGCTTCCTCTGAGCTCTGGAATCTGGATCTCTATCTCTACCAGGACCAGGCAGTAGAACCCGGGGTCTTCTCTGCCGATGCGCGCGCGATGCTCAACACAGCCCATATCAAGCTGGAAGCATTTGCCGGCGCAACGTTTCCACAAGCTGAGGCGGGGGTCTACCGCGGAGGTCTGCTGCTGTTCTTTGACACCAATACCGGCGGTGAGTTTCTGGCACAGGTTGGCCTGCCGTACTGGACCCCGTGGGACTCGAATGCTGACCTCGACCTGGACAGTCTGTTCATCCTGCTCGAGCCAAGAATCCGGGTCAACTCCTTTGGCCTGTTCCTGACCATGTTCTGGCATCCCAGAATCTATGACCAGCAGCCAACCGATGAACAGGGAGCCGTTGATTTGAACATAAAACTTCTGCTTGGAGACCCTCATCAAGCTACCGTGTACGGTGGTATCGACCACGGAATTTACCTGACACCGGACAGCGATGAAGAGCTGCAATTCAGCCTGGCACCGTTTCTCGGTGCGGCAACTTCCGGAGTACTGTGGGACTTCAGCCTGCGCAGCCGCGTCTATCCATTTGACCTTAGCGATTCTTTTGAAATCATGCTCGGAATACGCACGGAGTACTAACATGAAGCCAGCGCTAACGCTACTGTTAACCCTTGTCTCTATCCTGACAAGCGCCATTCCTGTTTCGGCCACCGAAGTGTTCTCCGACTTTTCAATTGGAAATCTCGGTTTTTCGCGCGGGCGTGAAGCAGGAGATCGAGGTTTGCCCGACGACACATTCCCCTGGGGCTTCTCCTTCGGTATCCGCCATCCAGCCTTTGAAACCGTTGACTTTGAGATGGCACTGCGACGGCACCACGTCACCGGTAACACAACCGAGCTGTTACTGACGCACCGCAGCAATTTTGTGGAATTGGGAGTTGGCACCTACGTCGGCATCTATAACACCGAGGACAAGCCGGCCCTGCTTCAACCCGGTGTGTTGTCACGGTTGCGCTTCAACCTCGCTTCTTTCGGGTTTCTGTCGCTGACCGCACGAGCTCCGCTGCACGACAATCCCAGCAGCGTAGGCGATTATCGTCAGGTGACACAGGAGTACGAGTTCGGCGTCTTTGTTCCAAACGTCGTCTTGTCACTCTATTACGGTAGTTTTGCTTTTGATCAACGCACCGAGGATGACTTCAGCAACGATCTATTTGCGACGTACCAACTGCGCGCACACGTGTTTCAGAAAAACGTGCCGTACCGCATTGATCTTGCGTTTGGCTACCACGATTACCAGAAGGAGTTCCTGGTAAGCGATGAAACGCAGGCCTTCGGCGCCCTGGTGGCCGGAACACGCCTAACCGCTGACGTGAGCCGACAGCTAACGCTCTTTGTGGAGCTGGAGAGCGCCGTCTACGCGTTTGGCCGCGAAGAACTGCTTGGTCGTGACGGTGGCGGCACCTTCTTCTTCCGTAGTGGAGCCGGGATGCGCTACCTGCTGGCACCCGCCACCATCTCAGTGGTGGCGGCGCAGGAACAGTGAGCACGCGGCGCTTTCGCAACTCGCGACACACGCCCCCCGTCCGGACAGCTTACGTGCACAAAAAAGCCCTGCCATAAACGGCAGGGCTTTTCAGTTATCTCGTTGGTTCGCGCCAATTGTGTCGGCGCCCGAGATCGGGCAGCCGGCTGCGGTGGCACTGCGACGTTAGTTAGATATCGCCGTTGTCTTCGTCGAACATGCGTTGCTGCTCGAGGAAGCGCAGAATCTGTACGTTACCGACGCGTTCCAGCTCGGCGCGGCGCCGCGCTGCCTCACGCTGCTGCAGGATTCCCCACACTGCTTCATCATCGATATCGCGTTCAAGTTCCAGTACCGCGCGGTCATAGGTGACGTTGATATCTTTGATGTAGCTGATGAAGTCACCGCCGGTTGTTTCGGCGTCGCGATAGATGCGGATACCGATCAGCTTGCGCATTGGAGCCAGATTGGGGTACAGCGGCGCGGGTCGCAGGTCTCGCATCCGAACATCGGTGATGTAATTGGGGTTACGCCACTCCAGGGTCCGCCAGCCGTCAAAGTCCAGGTAGCCCAGGAAAATCTCCTGCTCACGGAAATTCTCGTCCTGCAGCACAACGCTGATGCCGTGCGGGAAATTCAACCCGTGTACGTTCATCGACAGCGTACGCAGCGTTCCGATGTTCTTGACCACGCCGTAGCCGTCAAATTTGCGCCCGCGGCCTTCCTCATCTTGTGGTGTGGTGATAGTGCCGTCAGCCTCGATTACGCTCACATCCTCGTACGCCGGTATTTCGAACGGCGGTCGAATCAGCGCCCAGGAGTTGAAGCGTCCCATCGGGAAATTGACCCGTACGCCCATGACGCCTTCTCCGGCAAACCGGTTGGCACCCTCGCGGACAAACGCCTGCCGCGCCTGGGTATCAGCCTGTAACCGCACGTAGCGCGATGAAGGTGCCAGAAGCACCTCCCAATTTTCGATTGCCAGCGAGCTGCGCATCATAAGCCGTTCCTCTTCCGAGAATCCGGTTCCAGCCTGCTCGCTGTAATCGAAGATCGTCGCTTCGTTATTGGTTGGGTTATCCGGCGGCCAATCCGCGATCAGCTCGGAAAAATCGATAAGAACCGCTTGCTCAGCTACTGCAGCGAAACTCACCACTGCCAGTAAACTTACAACAAGAATGAAAAGCCTTCTCATTCCATGCTCCTTTTCTACAAAGACCGTAGTTTTCTCAAAAGCGCACCACCCCAAATTATATGGATGGAAACTCATTTGTCAATGCGATTTTTTCCTTTTATGGAATCTCGCGCTTTTGCGTCCGTCGGGCCCACTATACCTCGAAGTAGGGCTGATGGGGAAGCTGCCCCCCAACGGTAAACACGATATTGTGGATTCCGCGGAAATTGTAGCCGATTGTATGCTCGATTGCGCTGAACGCTTCCTCCAGACTCAGTGGCAGGCGTTGCTGCAGAAACATGGTCTCGGGACTTATGTCGATGTATACCGTGCGTTCGCGCACTATCACTGCATTGACGCGCGATTGCCTGTCGACTACGCGAGTCCTGGACAGATCCACCGGTCCCAGAAAGATCTCGCTGATCAGAACTTCGATATCGCGTTCGGTATCGCCGTAACGCGGCACCACCCGAGATTCTCCCTGCAGTGTCGGATCAATCTGGCCGGGAAAGAAAAGCACACGCTCTGCGCGGTCGCTATTAGCCAGCAGCATCCAGACCGCCGAGATTGCAAACGCCGCGGCCAGGAGGATAACTCCGATGGTCATTGGTTTGTTCTTGCTGAAACTCAGGACTTACTCCTCGAAACCGCTGATAAACTGAACAATACCATTATAGATACCGTGTGCCAGCCTTTGCAAGTAGTGCTCGTCAGCCAACCGCAGCGCTTCCTCGCGATTGGTAACAAAACCAAGCTCTACCAGTACCGACGGCATTTTGGCTTCACGCACAACGTACCACGCTTCCATCTTGAGCCCCCGATTGGGCGACTGATTTCCAACTTCAGAGTATATCGACGACAGAATGCTGCGCGCAAGCAGGACACTTTCAATAGTGATTTCTTCTTCACGCATGGTATTCAGAATGCTGAGAACCTCGCTGTCGGAGACCCCCACCCGTTCAGCATCGATCAACCCGGGCCGTCGGAACTCCGGCGTGAGATACCATACTTCCACCCCGCTCGCGCGACTGTTGAGCGATGCGTTGGCGTGGATCGATACAAAGAGGACGTTCTCGTTCCCACCGGTCTGAATTGCGTTGGCAAGGTCGGTACGCTGATCGAGAGTCAGATAGACGTCATCTTTGCGCGACATCACGATATCGCGGTCCGGAAAGCTGGCTTGCAGTAGTTCGCGCAGACGCAACGAAACATCGAGCACGATGTCCTTTTCCTGGATTTCCAGCAGTTCTCCCGCGACCTTATGGCGGCCAATGGTTCCCGGATCACGTCCACCGTGACCCGGATCAATGAATATTGCACTGATGCGCCGCCGTTCCTGGTCGGCCTGCGGAATCAGGCGCGCGCGCAGGGCAGCAGCACTCGATGCATCGAACACCAGCGTGCCGTCGGGCCGAACAGCGCTCTCCAGCGGCATGATATCGCGATCGTTGACCACCGCGTAACCGGTCCCGTAACGGAAACTGATCCGGGTATAGCCTTTCCAGAACACCCCAACCTGTCTGGCGGCGTCCCACTGCAGGCGCGCCCCGGTTTCAGAGAGAACATTGTCTACCGTTACACTACCGTCGGCTGCAGTAGCAGCTGTCAGGACGACAAGATTGATCAAGAGCACAAACAAGCTTCTGCGTATCAACCGGGCAACCTCTCTCGCCATTCTGGTATCTCTCTTATAGTATCGAGTAGAAACCGCCCGCCCTGAAGCCCGCCTTTCCCTACCGCGCGTAGCATCAGCGCTCGAAAGCGTCTCTGCAGCTGCAAAGAATCCAGGCCAATCGTGCGCGCGCCCGGTTCCAGTGCGGCAAGTGTGGCTTGCAGGGTTCTGCCGTTCCAGTCGCGTTCGGTGCTGTCAACAGCCGCGAGAACGCCGCTGCCAGCGCCCGCTGCGGCCCCAAACAGCTTATTGAGATCACCGCGGTATTCTTCGGCGACGCGCAGCAGAGCCGGATACGCTGCCACATCGGGTTGGGGACCCGCACCAAAAAGAAACTCAATGGTCTGTCGATTACCGGGCATCAGGTTCACGTCGATGGCGCGTATGCCCGCCAGAGCAGCCTCGAACGCTGCATCACGCGTGTCCGCGCAGCTGATCACGTTGCCGCATTTCTCAACGTTGTTGCGCGGGAAAACAACGGTCTCTCCGCTATGGCAGCGCTTGAACACTGCACAAACGTTGGGCACCCGCTCTGCGGCCTCGAAACCGTGCAGCGAGCGGATGACCCCGGGAATCGATATCACGGCACGTTCCACGCTCACCTTGCGCCAGCGTGGCGCAAGCGCGCCGGGAGCTTCACCCATTGCTATCTGCATCGCAGCCAGCGTCGGTTCGGCACCGCTTGAAAGTGGATACGTCCAACCCGACATGTACCCACCGGAAAGCCGTGCTGCAATCTCACCGATTACCGGGCCGTGGCGGCCCATGAACACGTCACCCTTGGCAGCCCCGTTGCGTATTCCCAGCGCTGCTACGGCACGTGTGAAAACTGCGGTTAACTGCCGCTGCGCGTGCTCATCCAGGTCACTGGGCATACAGTGCCCCACCTCGATAAAAAACGGCGCAAAGCGGATATCGCGGTCACCTACGCCACAGATAGACACTCTGCCGCGCCAGATTACGGCATCAATACTGTATTCCGCACCGTCGATAAACTCTTCCACCAGCGCTCTTCCGCTGGCGCTGAACTGAAGCGCTGCCTCAACTGCAGCGCCGAGGTGGTCTCCCGAGTAAACACAGCGCACCCCTCGTGCCCCCATACTATCCACCGGTTTCACTACCACGGGAAACCCGAACTGATCGCCAATCGTTTTGGTCTCATTCCTCGGCGGAACCCGCTGCAGTACGCGGAACCGCGGCGATGGGATGCCCTGCTGCATAAACAGCGTCCGCATGCGCTGTTTATCGGTGGCGTGAAGTGCTGTCTGATAGTCAATTCCCGGCAAGCCGAGAGCCTCGGCAACAAACGCCACCGAGGTGGAAAAATCAGTTCCGGCGGTGAATACCGCGTCCAGTCCAGATTCAGCCTGGTATTCGCGGGCAAACGCCGCGAGCGCCTCACGGTCACGCAGGTCTATGTTGACAAAGCGGTCAGCCAAACCGCGTGCCGGAGCTTCGGGATTACCGTCTGCCACCACAACGTGCCAGCCTTGACGGCGGGCCAGCTGCAACGCCGGTTGCTGCATAACACCTGCCCCGAGAATCAGAATGTGCTTTGCGCGCTTCATTTGTCTCGCAGCACCCTTCGGGCGTAGATTTC